>CAZCVW010000106.1:0-7414 GCA_964502185.1 uncultured Burkholderiales bacterium | reverse complement strand
ACGGTGGCCGGAGTGCCGTCGGTCCGCGCCATCCTCGCCTCCCTGGAGCCTGATGAAGGACCTCATCCAGGATCTCCTCGATGAGGATCTGCCCGCGAACGGGGAAGCCGCGGCGGCGGCCCGCCGGCTGGCGGTCCAGGGTTTCCTGGCGCTGTGTTCACGACCGGGGGTCCGTCCGCCCTGATGGCCGGTGCCCGGCCGCTCTGTGGCTACCGGGGGTGCGCCAGACGCATCTGGTCGATGATTTCTGCTCGCAGGCGAACCTCTTCTGCGACGAACGCCATCTCAAATGTGGCGCGGCGGATCAGCCGATGGGGAGGTGATGTCGGTTCGCCCTGGGGGCGCGTTCGGCGGTCAGGTGGTTGGGACGTTTCTTCGGCGCGGGCACGTCTCGCTCCCCTCGGCCCGGAAGAGGTATGGCCGATTCGTGAGAATCAGGGGATCGACCGGTTGCCCTCCCCGAGCATCGCCCCGCGCCGCGGTCACGGGGGCAGGGGGCACTATGTCATCGGACCCCGTCCGGTTCCAGGAACCGTCCGGCCGACTATGCGCACATGCTCATATGGGGGAGGATGGGGCAGGCAGGGGAGCGCCCAGTGATGAGACGACCGCGAATCAGGCCGACGGCCGACCTGGGGGACCTCATCGGCGGGGTCAGCGCGGCCTTCGTCCTCATCCCCCAGGCTCTGGCCTACGCCGTTCTCGCCGGGATGCCGGCCGAGCGGGGGCTGTACGTGGCCGCGCTCGCTCCGATCGCGGCGGCCTTCTTCGCTTCGTCCCCCTACCTGGGCACCGGGCCAACCGCCATCACGTCGCTGCTCACCTTCGGGGCGCTGGCCCACCTCGCCCCGCCCGGGGGCGAAAAGTTCGTTGCCCTGGCCGCTCTCCTGGCCTTGATGGTGGGAGTCGTGCGGGTGGCGATGGGCCTCGCCCGGCTCGGCAGCGTGTCGTACCTCGTGTCCCGGCCTGTCCTCACCGGTTTCACGACGGGGTCGGCCATCGTCATCATCGCCTCCCAGATCCCGACCATCCTTGATGTCCCGGCCACCAACACCAACCCGTTCCAGTCCGCGCTGGACGCCCTGCGCCACCCGCAGGCCTGGCGGGTCGAGGCGCTGGCTCTGGCGGTGGTCACCGCCGCCGTGATGGTGGGTGGCCGCCGCCTGGGCCGGTTCTTCCCCGGTGTGCTGGTGGCCGTCGTCGTCGCTCTGGCGTGGAGCGTGGCGACGGACTACAGCGGCGGCGTCATCGGGAACACAACCGGCGGCTTCCCGCCCTTCTCGGTCGACCTGCCCTGGGCGGACCTACCCCGCCTCGTCGTCCCCGCCCTGGTCATCGCCGTCATCGGATTCAGTGAGCCGGCCGCCATCGCCCGGCACTACGCCACCCTGGAACGGACACGATGGAACCCCAGCCGGGAACTGATCAGCCAGGGGATGGCCAACCTGGCCGCCGGCCTGGGCGGCGGCTTCCCGGCCGGAGGGTCGTTCACCCGTAGCGCGCTGGTCCGCGACGCGGGAGCGCACACCCGCCTCGCCGGGGGCATCACCGGGCTCGTCGTGCTGCTGCTCCTCCCGGTGATGGGTGTGCTCTCCCGCCTCCCCACCGCCGTGCTCGGGGCAACGATCATCGTTGCCGTCAGAGGGTTGATCGACGTCCGGCCCTTTCTCGAGTTCCGGCGCTACACCCGCCTCCAGTTCAAGATCGCGGTGACGACGTTGGTCCTCACGGTGGCCCTCGCCCCCCACGTCGAGAGGGCGCTGGTGGCCGGCGTCTTCCTCTCCATCAGCGCCCATCTGTGGCGGGAGCTGCGCGTGTCGGTGAAGGCCTGGAGGGAGGAGGACGCCCTCTACCTGGCGCCCAAGGGCGTGCTCTTCTTCGCCTCCGCTCCGTTGCTCGAAGAGCGGCTGGGTGACCTGTTGGCGGAACATCCCGACGTCCGGCGCCTCGTCGTCGACCTCAGCGGGCTGGGCCGCATCGACGTGGACGGCGCCCTCGGCCTGCGTGGCCTCTTGGAGGCGGCGGCCGAAGCGGGACTGAAGGGCAACATCCGGGGCGTACCCCCGCACGCCCGCAGGATCGTGGCCCGGGTGCTCGGGACACCGGTGGACGACGAGGAGAACAAGGTGGGCGATGTCTGAGGCCCCCGAGCAACCGCTCGTACTACTCGGACCCCAACGAGACGCCTTGATCGCCGGTCAGGTGCCGGGCTGCCGCTCTTCGCTCGACGCGTCGTAGCCGCCCCGGGTGACGGGGTGGAACTCAGGGGCTCCGCCGCTGCACGCGGCGATCGTTCCCGGGTCTCCGAGTCGAAGATCCGAGAACCGTTGCGGCGAACCGTCGGCGTCCACGGTCACGGCGAAGTCCTTCCCGGCGGCATCCTCGCCCCCGCTGCCGAAGATCGTGCCGCTCAACTGGACCAGCCCGGCGGCGTCGCGCGACAGGCAATGGACCTCTCCGGCCAGTCCCTTCTTGCCATCGGTGCCCCGGTGACCGAAACGGAGTTGGCCCTGGGCGTCCTCGGGTTCGCCGGTGGTGCGGGCCCACACGCCGAGGCCGTAGTCGCCGCTCGCCGTCTCGCTCGCCGCCGCACCCCGGATCGACATCCGAGCCGGGCCGGAGAAATCCCCCGGTCCACCGCTCGGGGAGGTCGGCACTGTTGCCTGGACGGCGGGGCCCCCCATCAGGGCCATGATCCCGACTCCGACCATCGCCGCCGTCTTCCCGCCGTTGGACCATCGCATGATCGCTCCCCGTTCGCCGTTTCGATGGTGAAATGCGCATATGCGCATCTCACCATGGTCGCCGATGCTAGCGGCTAGTGGGGTCGCGCGGAAAGCCGCCTGACGCCTTGGCGCTCGCCCACGCCGCCTTTGCCTGGAGGCGAAGGCGGCTCAGGAGTCTGGGCGGCGGTCGGCTCCATCCCGGAGTTGAGGCTGGCGCCGGACCAGCGGGCCACGAAGGCGTAGAGGTCGCCCCGGACGACGGTGTGGCGCCATTCCAGCGGGCGCTCGGCGGCCATGGTGAAGCGCTCGATGGAGAAGACCGCCTGCTTGGGTCCGATGTCGAGGGTCCTGCGTTCGGCGGCGGTGGGGACGGCCGGCGTCACCCGCTCCCAGCCGCTGGTGGGCCCCACCCCGCACCGTTCCACCAGTTCGGCGTAGAGGGCGGTGTGGGTGAAGTCCAGCCCGAGGAGCGGGCCGGCAATGTCGGACGGCAGCCACGACCAGTCGACAGCGATCGGCGTGCCCGCCGCCAGCCGTACCCGTTCCAGGTACACCAGCGGCGCGCCTGCCCGCAGCTCCAGGATCTCGGCCGCCTCCGGGTTGGTGCGTTCCTCCAGCGCCCGGACGATGCTGCGCTGTTCGAAGCCCTGGTCCTCGATGGAGCGGAACAGGCTGTAGAGCGTGCCCATGGGCTGCTCGAACGCCGGGTTGCGCACAAAGGTGCCCCGGCCCCGTTCCCGCTCCAGCAGACCCTCGTTCTGCAGGCGGCGCACCGCGTCGCGCACCGTCTGGCGGCTGACCCCGTAGGTCTTGACCAGCGCCGAGTCGGTGGGGAACCGGCTGGCGAACTCGCCGGCCTGCAAGCGGGTGCGCAGATCCTCCAGCAGCTGGGCCCACAGGGGCAGAGGATTCCGCCGATCGATCACCGGCTCAGGCCAGCGGCACGGACTGGCCGGCTTGGACGTAGGAGTGCTCGTGGGCGAGGAGTCCGGCCAGGGCCAGGGGGGCGGCCCAGGCGCCGATGGCGGGGGCGGCCAGGGCGGCGGCGGTGAGCAGGAAGCCCGTCCGGAAGAAGGCGGCGTAACGGCCGGAGGTCATCTCCCAGGCGGCCAGGTGGCCATGGGCCGTGGGGTGGGCCAGGGTGACCTCGCCCACGACCAGGAGGAGATGGGCGAGGGCGGCGCCGGCCAGTGTCCAGGCCAGGTCGTCGCGGGCGCCGGCGTCGAGGGCGGCATCGGCGACGAGGAGACAGGCGGCGCCAGCCAGAACCGCCTGCACCGCCAGGTGGGGCGGCAGCAGCGGGCTCTGCCACAGGTCACGGGCCTTGGACTGGGCGAACAGGTAGGCGGTGTACACGGCGGCCATCACCGCCAAGGGCACGCCGGGGACGGCGGCGGCGACGGCGAGGCCCTTGGCGCCGAGGACGGCGGCCAGGAGATGGAGGCTCAACGTGGCGGCGTAGCCGGTGAGGATGAACCCGCCCCGCACCAGCCAGGAGCGCCACTGGGGCCGGGTGAGGATGAGGTAGAAGCGTTCGGGGTGCTCCAGGTCCCAGATGAGGAGACCGCCGGTGGCAGCCAACCCCACCAACGAGATGAGCGGCGCGGCCCAGCGCACCAGGTCGTCGGAGAACCCGACGGTTCCGGCCATCCACAGGGCGATGGCCACCAACCAGGCGCCGGCGGCGATGCCCTTCGTCCACGTGTAGAGGCTCACCCGCCAGTCCCACGGGATCGAATGGGGGACGTCGTAGGCCAGCACGGCGGCGGCCGATGAGTTGGCGGGATGGTGCTTGCCTGGACCCTTGTCACTGGCTCGCCCGGGGTGCCCGGAGACCAGATCGCCATGTCCTCCCCCGCCCTGCTCCGACCACATGAAGATCCCGCCCGGAGGGCGGGCTGCGGCCAGCGGGTCGAGGGTGGCCTGGCTGGCGCCCCGGTAGAAGAGCTTGGGCAGGGTCTCCTTCTCCGGGCGGCGCACAGAGACGGGCTGGCGCTGAACGATCTTGGCCACCGCTGAGGACGGGTCGTGGATGTCCCCGACGAGGATCGCCTCCACCGGGCACACCACCACACAGGCCGGTTCGAGGCCGACGTCGAGCCGGTGGGCACAGAAGTTGCACTTCTCGGCCGAGTGGTCCTCGGGGTTGATGAAGATGGCGTCGTAGGGGCAGGCGGCCATGCACGCCTTGCAACCGATGCAGATGCGCTTGTCGAAGTCGACGATCCCGTCGTCGCGTCGGTACATGGCCGACGTGGGACAAGCGGCCACGCACGGGGCGTCGTCGCACTGGTTGCAACGGGTGACCTGGTAGGCCCGGCGGACCTGGGGGAAGACACCGACGTCGACGTACTTCACATACGTCCGGGTGACCCCCAGAGGAACCTCGTTTTCCGACTTACAGGCAGTTGTGCAGGCGTGGCAGCCGATGCACAGCGTCTGGTCGATGACCTTGACCCACTGCGGAGTGGTCGGCGCTGACCAGGGGGCCCCCGGTCGGTCCAGCGTGTTGGTCATCTCTGCAACCCCCGGAACTCGGACTGATCCACTATACGCCGGGATGCCCGTATGATACAAAGTTAGAATGTCCGTACGTTTGGGAGAGGCCGAGAACCTGCTCTCGCGCCTGCCGTACAATCGGCGTGGCGGCACGTGCGACTCCGGTGCCGTCGTCACCGCCCTGGTGCGAGGACACGCCGCATGAAATTCGTCCAGTACTACCTGGAGTGCCTGTCCCAGGCGTCGTACCTGATCGGTGACGAGGGGACCGGAACGGCGGTGGTGGTCGACCCCCGCCGCGACGTGGCCGAGTACCTGGAGGACGCCCGTCAGGCCGGCTTGACGATCACCCACGTCATCGAGACGCATTTCCACGCCGACTTCCTCTCCGGGCACCTCGAACTGGCCGCCGCCACCGGCGCCGAGATCGTCTACGGCGCGGCGGCCGATGCCGAGTTCCCCCACCGCAAGGTGCGGGACGGGGATCGCATCAGCCTGGGTGAGGTGACACTCGAGTTCCGGGAGACTCCCGGGCACACGCCCGAATCGATCAGCATCGTCGTGTGGGAACGGTCCGGGGATTCCGAGCCCTACGGTGTCCTGACGGGGGACACGCTCTTCATCGGCGACGTCGGTCGGCCGGACCTGCTCTCCAGCAAGGGTGTGACGGCCGACGAGCTGGCCCGGGCGCTGCACCGGTCGCTGCACACGAAACTGCTCGACCTGCCCGACGCCACCCGCGTCTACCCCGCCCACGGGGCCGGCTCCGCCTGCGGGAAGAACCTGTCCTCGGCCACGGTGTCGACGATCGGGGAGCAGCGCCACACGAACTACGCCCTCCAACCCATGAGCGTCGACGAGTTCGTCGCCGTCGTCACCGGCGGCCAGAACAAGGCACCCGACTACTTCGCCTACGACGCCACCCTCAACCGGGAGGAGCATCCGCTGCTCGATGAGGCGCCGCCCCCGCCGCTCAGCCTGGACGAGGTCCTCGCTCTCCAGGCCGCCGGGGCCGTCGTCCTCGACACCCGGAGCCCGGAGGCGTTCGCCCACGGCCATGTGCGGGGCTCGCTCAACGTCGGGCTGGCCGGACGCTTCGCCGAGTACGCCGGCGCGGTGGTCCCTCACGACCGCGATCTCGTCCTCATCGCCGACCCGGGCACCGGGGCCCAGGCGAAGCTGCGCCTCGGGCGGATCGGCTTCGACCGTGTCGTCGGGGCCGTCGAAGCTGTCGAGGCGGCCTTGGCCGCCGAGCCGGAACGGGCGGGGGTCGCCTCCCGCCTGACCGCCGGCCAGTTCGGCGACCGCCGGCGGGCGCTCGACGGTCTGCAGGTCGTCGACGTGCGCAACCCCGGTGAGCTCGCCGGCGGGGCGGTTGGCGGGTCCATCCACGTGCCGCTCGCCGCTCTCCGGGAACGGTTGCCGGAACTCGACCTCGGCCGCCCGATCGTCGTCTACTGCGCCGGTGGCTACCGGTCCTCCATCGCCGCCAGCCTGCTGCGGGCGGCCGGTGCCCCGGACGTCTCGGATCTCATCGGCGGATTCGAAGCCTGGCGGGCCGTCTCCGCCTGATCACGGGCCCGACGTCTGGGCGAAGGCGAGGGCGGCGACCTCGCTGCCCATGGGGCGACGGTAGTACCGTCGTAAGGGCCGCCCGCGGTGGGGGGAGCCGTGGCGCGGTCCGCTGCTCATCCTCCCGGGGAGTGACGCGGTGCGCGACGGGACGGCGCAGGCGACGAGGGCGGGGCGCTGGGTGCCCCGAGTCGGAGCGGCTACCGCCTCGCTGGTCGTCCTGGCGCTGCTGCCGGCCACCCGGGTCTTCCCCCCCGAGAGCATGGCGTCCGCCGGCGCGGCGGTTGGACGCAACACCTACATTGTCGAACTGGCGGCCAGCCCCGGGGACCTCCCGGGCCTCGACGCCCTCCAGTGGGCGGTACGGAACCGCACCCGCACGACGGGCGCGCCGGTGCTGTACCGGTACCGGACGGCCCTGGCGGGCTTCGCGGCCAGGCTGACCTCCCAGGAGGTTGTCCGCCTGATGTCGGATCCGGCCGTGCTCCAGGTGTGGCCGGACGGCGTCCACACCGTGGACGCGGCGTCCACCGCGCCGGACCACCGCCTGGCCCGGGCCGGCGGCGGCACCGAGGCGGTCGATCTGCTGGGCCTGCCCGCCGGCCTCTGGCAACGGC
>CAZCVW010000105.1:0-9824 GCA_964502185.1 uncultured Burkholderiales bacterium | reverse complement strand
ACGGCGCCGCTCTGCTCGAACGTCGGGGACGCTCCTGTCATTCGTCGGCCGGCTCGGCACCTACCGCCGATCTAGAAGCAGCTGGCTCTGGTTCGTCGGTCCTCACCGGTCTTCGACGTCGTGGGCGGCACAGGCCTCGAGGAGGGCTTGGGCGTCGGAACCGGGATAGCGGGGGACGACCCCACATGGTCCGGCGATGCGAAGGCGCTCCAAGGCGGTGCGGCGCTCGACGTAAGACCCGTCCACCAACAGTGCTTCCCGAGCCAGAGGAGATCGAAGGCCCAGAAGGAGACCGGACCGCGGGGGATCCATCAGGCCCCGGCGGCGGAACCGACGTTCATGGCCGGCCGCTTCGTCAGCTCCTCGAGGCGAGGTACTCGTCGGGAGGATCCCAGCTCGCTATCAACAGGAAGGCCCACATGAACGCACGCTGAACGTTCAACAAACTCCCAATGGAACATTGCGTTAGTAGTTGCTAACGTTGGGTCCGCCGCAGTGACCACCTGGGCGGAGGAGCGTCACGCGCTCCGCCGCCTCCGCATGGGGCGGGTGGGGGGAAACGTTGCAAGCGATCATCCTGGCGGCCGGGCAAGGCCGTCGACTCAACGGGAGTACCACGCCTCGACCGAAGTGTCTGTACGAGGTCGGCGGCATTTCCCTGTTGCATCACCAGTTGTTGGCGCTGGCCGATGCCGGCGTCCACGACGTCGTCATCGTTGTCGGCTTTCAACAGCACCGCATCCGCCGGGCGGCGGACGGCTTGGCTCGCTTCGTCGTCAACGAGCGATTCGCGGAGACCAACAGCCTCTCCTCGTTCCTGCTGGCCCGGCCACTCGTCGACGCCGATGTCGTGGTGATGAATTCGGACGTCTACTTCCACCCCGATCTGCTGGGCCGGCTCTCGGCCGCCGAAGGGGATGCCCTGCTCTACGACTCGAGTTCGGGCCACGACCATGAGCACATGAAGGTGTCCGTGCACGAGGGCACGCTCGTAGAGATGTCCAAGGACCTTCCGTGGTCCCGGACGGATGGGGAGAACGTGGGCATGTTGCGCTTTTCAGCACGGACTGCTGAGCATCTGTTTGACGCCGGCGAGGTGATCGTGGGGAACAACGGCGACCGCTCGTGGCTGGCCGCGGCGGTGAACCGGGTCTCGGCCAACCGACCGATCCACTGCATCGACGTCGCCGGATTGCCGTGGGTGGAGATCGACTTCCCCCACGATCTTGTCCGGGCCCGCAACGAGGTGTTCCCGGCAGTGACGGCGGCGGAGATCGATGTCCGGGTCGAGGAAACGGCTTACGTGATGGGGGTGGACCGGTGATGAGGGTGCTGTTCACGGGGTACGCGCCCGTCCACTTTCTCTGCTTCAAGCCGATGTTCGACAACCTCATGGCCACTCCGGGGGTGGAGGTGAGTCTCTCCGGGGGCACTCGCTCAAAGTTCCCGCAGGCCCCGGGGGGCTACCTCTACGACCACTGGGATATGTACCGCGTCACTTCCAGCTGGCCGAAGGCTTGGTGACGCCGGTCGGCGCCTTGGCCACGCGCGACTACGACGTGATGTTCTCGGCCAACACGCGCCGCATCGAGTCCCGCTATGTCGGGCGGCGGATCCAGATCTTCCACGGAATGTCGTTCCGCAACCGGGCCATCCGCCCCGAGACTGATGGAGCCGACAACTACTTCCTTCTCGGGCCGTACATGAAGCGTGGTTTCGAGGAGTCGGGGATCCTCGGCTCGGACGATCCCCGAGGCGTGGAGATCGGCTTTCCCAAAACCGACAGGCTGGTCGACGGTACGCTCGACCGACAGGCCGAACTCGCTCGCCACGGCGTGACCGGCGAGCGCCCCGTGCTGCTTTACGCTCCTACCGGTGAGCGGAAGAATTCCCTGGAGACCATGGGCGTAGAGCTGATCACCAAGCTCAGCGAGACCGACCAGTTCGACCTGCTCATCAAACTCCACGACCATCCGCACTCGTCGACCGACTGGTTCTCCCTCCTGGCGCCGTTGGAGACCGACCATGTCAGAGTGGTCCGGCACGCCGATGTCATCCCGACCCTGTTCATCGCCGACCTCCTCATCACCGACGCCTCTTCGGTGGCCAACGAGTACGCATTGCTCGACCGGCCCATCGTGTTCCTCGATGTCCCGGAGCTTGTCGAACTGACCCTGGCCAAGGGGGCGAGGGTCGACCTCGAGACCTGGGGCCGAAAGAGTGGCCGGCTCTCCGTCGATCCCACCTGCGCGCTCAAGGACATCGAGGCGTCGCTCGCCGATCCCTCCGAACACTCCGATGTGCGCCAGGCGTTGGCGGCCGACATGTTCTTCAACCCCGGCCGGGCCACCGCGGCGGCCATGGCGTGGACGGAGAAAGAGCTCGCGCTGCGGTGACCGCAACGGTGGCAGTCGGCCCGCCGGCCACGCCGGGACGCCGACGGCCGCGGCCCAAGCGGCTGTCTTCCGTCGCTCGCGGGATCGGAATCTACGCCCGGCCCCATCGGGGCCAACTGGCGGGGGCTCTGGTTGCGGCGGTCGCCGTGGTGCTGGCGCGACTGGCCTTTCCCTGGCCGCTGCGGGGGATCGTCGAGCTCAGCCTCAGCCAAGGCCACCGTACCGAGTGGCTCCTCGGGCTCGTGCCCGGCCGGGGCCAGCCTGTCCTCTGGCTGGCCGGCGCGTTCGCCGTCCTCGGCCTCGCCCTCGGACTCTCGGAACACTTCCTGCGGCTGACGGTCGCCAAGTTCTCGGTCCGTACCGTCAACGATGCCCGGCTGGGCGAGCTGGGGCGCCTGTTCGACTCGGCCGCGGCCGGCAACGCCCGTCGTAAGCCGGGCGACGTACTGACCCGCCTGGTGGGAGACACCGCCCGCATACGGGTGGGGATGCGGGGCGCACTCGTTCACCTCTTGCAGCACGGCATCTTCCTCATCGGAGTCTGCGCCGTGCTGCTCGCCATCGACCTGAGGCTCGGCCTGACCTACCTGGTCGGGATGCTGGGCGCGGCGGGGGTGGCCCTGATCGGTGCCGCCCGGGCCTCGGCCGTGGCCCGCAAACGCCGAGCCCACGAGAGCCACCTCGCGCAGAAGATCCTGGATGCGGCCGTCGACCCGGCCACGATGCGCCCGGCGAAAGACGCCGGGCGGCGTCGGACGGGAGCTGATGTCACGAAGATCAAGGGATTCACGGCGGCCGCAGTTCAGTGCGTTCTCGCCGTCACCGCCTGCAGCGTCCTCTTCTTCGCGGTGCGTCTGGAGGAGGCCGGCCGCCTGAGCGCCGGCGACCTGGTGACGGTCGGTTCGTACCTGCTCATGCTGCACTATCCGATGTCCCGGTTGGGCCGGCAGGTGACGAGGTTGGGCCCGCTCTTCGTCAGCGCCGAGCGAGTGGCCCGACTGGCCGAGCGGAGCCACCATAGGGACGAGGAGCCGGACGCCATGCCTTCGACCGTCGCCGAGCTGATCGGAGCGTCCAACCCCGACGAGGCGCGGGCCGCGGCCAAGTCGGCTGACGCCCACGCCTTCATCCTGGAGTTCGCCCAGGGCTACGACACTGTGGTCGGGAACGGCGGCATGCCGCTCTCCCCGTCGCAGCAACACCGCCTGGAACTGGCCCGCCGGCTCGTGGCGGACCCGACCGCCGTCCTCGACCGGGTTGCGGTCGAGCCGCCTCCCCCGCCCTACGACCCCGAACTTCCATGGCTCCGCCACTTGCTCGACACCACGGTCATGGCCCCGCTCCTCGCCCGGGCGCTGAGAGTCGACACGGCTCCCGAGGTGAGGATCCGCTCGGTGCGCTACAAGCCGGGGAAGAACGCCGTCGTGCATTACGACGTCGGCACCGAGAAGGGCTGGCTCCAAGGCGTCGCCTACGCCACCGCGGCCCCGGAGGAGCTGGAGGCCAAGCTCGACAGCTCCAGGAACATCGCCCTGGCCACCCGGGTGAAAAGACGGACGCGGGCGACCCCCTCGCCGCTCTCATACGAACTCGAGACCGGCGCTCTGCTGCAGTGGCTCCCACTCGATATGCGCCTTCCGGCCCTGGCCAAGAGCGGGGCCAAGCTGACCCAGCGCCTAGAGGAGGCCGGCCTCTCGGTGGCCGAAGGCGAGAAGCCCGTCCTCTTGCGCTACTGGGCCCGGCGCCGGGCCGTGCTCGGGTTCGGAGACCACATCATCAAGCTGTACCGGGACCCACTCGACTTCGCTCAGGCAGAACGGGGACTGCGGGCCGCCAGCCAGCTGGACGGCGTCACCGTCGCTTCCTTCGAGGCGGCGCTCCCCAATCTTCGAGCGACGGTGCAGCACCGGGTGCGCGGCTGCGCCCCTGCGCTCCGACCGGGAAGCTGCGAGCCCGCCGGCGCCGTCCTGGCCCGACTGCACCGTGCAACCCACCCGGCCCCGGACGCGGTCGGCGTCAGCGGCACCGCCGAACTCCTGGCCAAGGCGGCGACCCGGGCGCAGCTCGTCGCCCAGCTGGTGCCCGGTCTGGAGGCCGAGGTGCGCGCCCTGCTGGCGAACCTGGAGGCCCGGCGGCCCAGGGGCCTTCCCGTCGTCACCAGCCATGGCAACTTCCATGCCGGCCAACTCATCGACACCGGCGACGACCTGGTCGTGATCGACGTCGACCGCCTGTGCCGCTCCCACCCCGGCTACGACGTCGCCGCCTACGCCGCCCACCTCGCTTTCGGTCGCGCCGGGCCCCCGGACGAGTTGGAGCTGGTGGCGACGGCCGTGGAGAGCCTCGTCAAGGGGTACGGGTCCCGGCCTGACGCCCTCGGGTGGTTCCTGGCGACCTGCCTCCTGCGGCGCGCCCCCGTTCCCTTCCGCTACCTCGATGAGCGTTGGCCCGACGCGGCGGCCGATCTCGTGAGGTCCGCCGGGCAGGCACTCGATCAGTGAGCCGCCCTGGCGTCGTCGGCCGAATCGGTGCGGTGCAGGCCCTGCTGTGGCCCTTCGGGCGTCGCCACCGGCGGCATCTCGGCGTGGGTTTCCTCTCCACCATCGCCCTCGTGCTCTGCCGGCTGGCATTCCCCATTCCACTGAAGGGGATCGTTGAGCTCTCGGTGCCGTCGAGTGCGAAGGGACGGATGGTCGTCGACCTGCTTCCGACGTGGGGCGACCCGGTTCTCTGGCTGTCGGCCGGCGCCGTGGGCCTCGCCGTGCTCGGGGGATTGGCTGAGCATTTCCAACGCCTCAGCTTCGCCCGCTTCACCAGCCGCAGCCTGAACGACGCCCGGATGGCGGCCATGACCAGTATCGGCGCGCCGGAAGGCCGCAAGCGCGACCCGGGAACCCTGGTGGCGTGCATCGTGGCCGACAGCGCCCGGGTCAAGCAGGGACTGAAGGGCCTGCTCAACCACGTCACGGCCAACGGCCTTCTCTTTCTCACGGTGTGCGGAGTGCTGCTCGCCACCGATGTCCGCCTCGGCCTCATCCAGCTGGCGGGCGGAGCGGTCGTGACCGTCATCGCCCTCTTCGGCGCCAGCCGCGTGGCCGGAGTCGCCGAACGGCACCGGGCCGGAGAGGGCGATCTCGCTGATGCCGTCCACCGGGCTCTCCTCGGCGGGGGCGATGACTCGCACGGCGGGGATTTCGAGGACGTCGACGCCGCCAGCGGAGTGGCCGATATTGAGATGTCACGGTGGGAGGGGCGAACCACCTGCGCCGTCCAGGTGACCCTCACGGTCATGGGGGGAGCGCTCTTGTGGATCGGGCTCCGGGCGGTGGATGCCGGCCGCATGGCGACGGGGGACCTCGTCGCCGTCGTCGCCTACCTGCTGATCCTGCACGAACCAACGGTGCGGCTCGCCCGGCAGGTGGCCCGTCTCGGCCCGGTACTGGCCAGCGCGGAGCGGCTGGCCCCGTTTCTTCGTCCAGAGCCACGGGCTGACGATGCCGCCTTGGCCGCCGCGCCGGCCGACCCCGAGCGTGTCAGTCTTCCAGGGCGGCCACCGAGATGATGGGCCGGCCCGGAGGATGGCCGCCGAGCGAGCCGACGAACGGCTGGTCGGAGAAGCTGAACAGGCCACCGTCCTTGGCCACCATCAGGTAGCCGTCCCCGTAGGGGACCATGCCGGTGATCGGGCGGTCGAGCCTGGTTCCGCCCATCGAGCCCTTGAAGGGCGCCTGGAAGGCGAACACACCTCCGTCGGAGGCCACCAGCGGGTCAGTCTCGGGACCACCACCGTCCTGTTCGCCATCGCGCTGCTCGTGACGTTTGTCGTCTGGTACGGCACGGAGAGGACGCTCTCCATCCACACCGTTTGTACCCCGAAGCGCGAAGCCTTCTATTGGTCGGCCATTCTGTTCACCTTCGCATTGGGCACCGCCGCCGGCGATCTCCTGGCCGAGGGTCTCGACCTGGGTTATTGGAAATCAGCGTCAATTTTCGGCGCCTTGATCTCGCTGGTGTTCATCTCGTGGCGTTCCGGGGTCAACCCGGTCCTAGCCTTCTGGACGGCGTACGTCCTGACCCGTCCTCTGGGCGCCTCTCTTGGCGATTACCTTTCACAACCAGCCAAGCACGGTGGCCTTGGCTTCGGTACGGTCAAGACGAGTCTCGTGTTTCTTGCGACGATCATCGGGGTGGTCATGTACCTCGCCAAGACCAAGAAAGACAGGGCTGTCGGCACCGTGCCCGCATGACAAGTCGCTCGGGCGCCCGACGCCGTGCCGCCGGAGCCGACCATCGCCCGTTGGTGAGGCCGAGGATCGGCTTGTTGAGCCGGATGTTGCCGGTCGAACCCCCTCTGTGTCGCGTCGCCGAAGTGGAGTACCCCTGTCTGGCCGAGTAACGGAAGCATCCATGCCGGCCGGACCGCGGTCGCTCCGCCAGAGTCGCGGGTTACCGTAGACGGGACACAGCACCAAAGGGTGGTCCAGGAGGCGACGGATGCGGGACACGGTCGAGTGGGTTGCGGGGTCCGAGGAGCTCACCGATAGCGATCTGACCGCCCTCGCTCTGGCGGCCGACCGGGACATGGAGGTCGACGAGGACGCGCTTCCGCTGGAGAGCGTGCTCGGGCTCGATGACGACTCGTTGCTCCCCGATTGGTACATGCCGGTGGCGACGAATGGTGTGCCACCGCTGCGCGGCTGGCGTCGGCGGACGGCGGTGCTGATCGTTTCTTCTTTCACCGCCGTTACGGCGTACGGCCTCTGCGCCACCTACGGGCACGTGGGCCTCTTCTAACTTCGTCCAGCTCCCGCCCGGTGTCCGGCTCAGGGGCACCGTGGCCTGGCTGGCCTGGCTGGCGCTGTACCTCGTCACCCTCCTCGGAAACCGCAACCGTGCCTCGGCCCTCCTGGCCGAGCGGTTGGACGTGCGGGGTGGGGTGACCTGTCGGGGTCTCCACCGGCACCTCCAGCAGGGACGGTACAGAGGGAAGGATGAAGAAACCCTGAGAACCGACACCCGGCGCTCAGCGGGCTGTCATCTCCGCCCCTTTACCTTCATGCGGTGCGCCTGCTGATCGTTGACGACGAACCGAAGATGGCCGGCCTCATCCGCTCGGCCCTGCAACGGGAAGGGCACGCCGTCGCACCCCGATCTCCATCGTGCACGGCGAACTCGAGCTCGCCCGCCGCCAAGCCTCCCCGTACCCCGAACTCGTCGCTTCGCTGGATTCGGTGCTCGACGAGGTCGAGCGCCTCGACCGGCTGGCCCACAACCTCCTGGTGCTGGCCCGGTCCCGGAGCGGCCCGACCCAAGAGCAGGCGCCGGTGGACCTCGAGACAGTGGGGATCGGCACGCTCATCGGCGTGGACAGCGATGCGGAACGGCTGTCCGTGGCCGCCGGCGGCGGCGTGCGGACCGTTGCCGTCGACCTCGAACGGGACCCGCTCCCGGCACCCTCGAACTCCGTGGGGCTCGTCACCTGCTTCGGGGTCCTGCCCTACCTGAGCCTGTACGACAGCACCTTGTCGGAGGTACAGCGCGTCCTCGAGCCGGGCGGCTGGTTCTTGCTATCCATGCCGAACCTGGCCAGCCTTTCCAACCGGATGTCGATGGCGCTCGGCTGCCAGCCCGCCCACGTTGCCGTTTCGGAACACCGGCGGGCCGGGCAGCTTCGTCTGCGCTACCGGCCCGAGGGCAAGCGGGCAATGCCCCCCATGCTCCACGCGGCCGTGCATGCGGGAGCTGCTGACCCTGTTCGGGTTCGACGTGGTGGCCGTCCAGGGATTCAGCCCCGACGGAAGCGGCTCAGCCCGCTCACCCGCCTCGCCGACCAGTTTCCGAGCCTGAGCCGCCGCTTTCTGATCCTGGCCCGCAAGCGCCACGAGATCGAACTCGGCTAGTCCTAGGCGAGTCCCGCATCAAGCAGCATTTGCACTGCGGGCCGTACTGGCGTTCAGGTCCGGATGGCGGGCCTGAGGAACGCCAGTTCAGAGCGCGAGCGCTGGCCTTGCGTCCGAGGCGCCGGGGGTAGAAGCATAGAGCAAGGAACACGGGCAACACCTCTAACATGGGTCACAAGGCTCAGTTGTCACGGGGCAACGGCCGCCTACGGGGGACAAATCGGGCGAGCATGCTTTCCCGAACGGCCCCGGGGGAGGATAGGGCGCCCCGGCGGCGAAACGAGTCTCCGATCCAGAGGTGCCAACCGGATCGCCAGCAGAGTTACAGGAGAAGCAATGTCCCCGCTCACGTCGAAGTCTCCGAGCAGGATGCGCCGCCTCCGGGCCACCGGCCTGCTGGCCAGTGTCGCCCTCCTCGTCCTCTCCGCCGTCGCCCCCGCCTACGGGGCGAACGACTGGAGCAAGCAGAAGGACGTCCCCACCACCAAGCGGCTGCTCGACGTGGCCTTCGTCGGCGGCGCCGGCGTCTCGGTCGGCGGCAGCGGTGCGATCATCGGCTCCTCGGACGGGGGCGCCACCTGGGTCAACCGCAACTCCCCGTCCACCGCGGAGCTGAGGGCCGTCACCGGCATCCCGAACTGCGGCCCCGGCGGGCAGCCCTGCTTCTGGGCGGGCGCGGCCGACGGCTCGATCCTGGTCAGCACCGACGGAGGCCTCGCCTGGTGCATCCAGCAGACGGGCACCGCCGAGAAGATCAACGGGATCCTGGCCCGGGGCACCAAAGAGGTGATCGCCGTCGGGACCAACGGCACGATCATCCGGTCCACCACCGCCGACAAATGCGGCGCCGAAGCCGCCTACCAGCCGCAGATCTCCAACTCGGCCCGGATCCTCTCCGGTATCGCCAAGCTGCCCAACAACACCATCATCGTGGTCGGCGCCACCGGCACCATCCTCCGCCAGGAAGGGACGGCCGCCTTCTCGGTCATCCCGTCGGGTACCAGCGCCGACCTCAACGCCGTGACCGTCAGCTCCGGGCCCGGGCTCGGCTTCACCGTCTACGCGGTGGGCGAAGCCGGCACGGTCCTCTCCAGCACCGACGGCTCGGCCTGGACCGCCAAGGCGACCATCACCCGCAACGACCTCCACGACGTGTCGTTCCCCGTGAACCAGTCGACCGGCTTCGCCGTGGGTGACACCGGGACCATCCTCACCACCGCCAACGGCGGCCAGAGCTGGACCTTCCAGAAGGCGGCCAGCTGCAACAACTTCTTCGGGCTGCACATGGTCGACAACAACAAGGGCTTTGCCGTGGGCGGGAGCGGCACCGTCGTGGTCCGCCCGGCCAGCGGCAAGGGCGCCACCACCAACTGCGACCAGACGGGGCTCGGGTACCGCCTCGTCGCTTCCGACGGCGGCATCTTCTCGTTCGGCGACGCCGAGTTCTTCGGGTCCACCGGCGACATCACCCTGAACAAGCCGATCGTGGGCATGGCCACGACGCCGAGCGGCCAGGGCTACTGGCTGG
>CAZCVW010000104.1:0-9830 GCA_964502185.1 uncultured Burkholderiales bacterium | reverse complement strand
CGTAATTGCGTCGTGACCGTCCGGGTGTGACCGCGTAGGGTCGCCGCGTGGTCACGAACCGTCAGCCGTGCCCAGTCGGGTGTCCAGGCGAAACGCGGCCCGCGTGCTCCTCTTCGACCCGTCCGACCGGGTGCTGCTGGTGTCTACGACGCGATGTCGTAGATCACGTCGACCTGCAGTGACAACTCCTGGGTGCCGGCCTGGATGGGCGGCGCGGCCGCGGCGGCGGGAGCGGGCGTGGCGCCCTTGGCGATGTCGTAGAACGGCATGGCCCCGCCGCTCGACACCTCGGTGAGGGAACGGAGCCGGCCCAGCTTCACTCCGGCCGCCTCGGCCAGCTGCTCGGCCTGGGCCCTGGCCGCCCGGACGGCCTCGGTCCGGGCGGCCGCCTTCAGGGCCCCGTCGTCGTCGATGGAGAATCCGAGGGAGTTGACCCGCACCGCGTCGCCCGCCGCCGCCGCAGCCGCGTCGATGAGGCCGCCGGCGCCGTCGAGGTCGTGCAGGATGGCGGTCACCGAGTTGCTCACCTGGTAGCCGGTGATCCGCTGGCCCGTCTGGTCGTACGTCGGATTGATCGACAGCTGGCTCGTCTGGATGTCCTTCTCGTCGACGCCCCGGCTCTTCAACGTATCGATGAGCGCATTCGCCTTCTCGTTGTTGGTTTGGAGCGCCGACGCCGCCTTCTCCCCCCTGGTCTCCACCCCGAGCACCACGGTGAGGGTGTCCGGCTTGCCCTTCACCGACCCCGTTCCCCGGGCCGAGATGCCCGAGAGGGCGGCGGTCTCGTCTCCCGCGGCGGCCGGCGTGACCGGGCTCGGCCCGGAGTCCCCCCCGCATCCCGCGAGCAGGAGAGGAACGGCGGCAAAGACGGCGAGGGCGGTCGTTCGACGGCGCATGGCGTGTCCTCCGGTTCTGGGTTCTGGGTTCTGGGTTCTGGGTTCTGGGTTCTGGGCCCTTTGACGCCCGCCCCCGTCCGCCGGTTCCCGCGCCTGAACGACTTCCGCTAGACGAGCAGGCGGTACGCCCCGGGCACGACCTCGACCTCCACGGCGGTCACCCGGCGGCCCGAGGGCTGCCCGTCGATCTCCAGCCCCATGTCCCGGGCAAAGCGGACTGTGACCTTCCGACCCCGCCGCACCGTGATCTCCGGGTGCGGCAGATGCGCTCCCTGCGCCAGCCGCCCCCGCATCGCCCGGCGGGCCCCGGGCCGCAGACCGTAAACCGCAACCTCAAGGACACCGTCACCCGGGTGGCCCCGAGGGCTGAGGTCGGCCTCCCGCCAGAACTGCCCGTTCATCACCACCACGCTGGTCGCGACCAGCTGAGACGACTGGCCGTCCACCGTGACCTCCACCGCCACCGCCCGATGCCACGACCGCAACCGGTCCGGCGCCACACCCACCACAATCCCGTTGACGGCCAGCTGTCCCCCGTCTGGCTGTCCCCCGTCCAGCCGCAGGGCGTCGAGCGAGACCGCTGTGTTCCCGACCGCTGTGTTCCCGACCGCCGCCGCCGACAGGCCCAGCGCCCGGGCCAATTCCGACCCCTGCTCCGGCCGGAATCGCACCAACACACCCGGCCACGCTGCCCCCACGGCTCGGGCCAGATCAGCGTCGCGGCCGGATACTTCCAGGTCAGGGGGACCGGACGCCGCACTCCCCCACTCCTCGCCCCGGCGCATCGGGAGCTTCAGCCGGGCCCGACGTTGGAGGAGGCGGAGACCACGCCGCGAAACAGCGAGTCGGCGGCGGAGCGAGCGGCGCGGGCGGTGTCGGGCTCCGAGGCGACGTCGCCGACCTGGCGCAGTAGGTCGATGAGCTGCTTGATGTTGCGGACGAAGTCGCCGCCCGTCATCTCGTCGTCGACCAGCACCTCGTCGAGGTCCTGGCCCGCAGCCCAGGCGGAGGCGAAACGGGTAAAGCCGGGGTCGGGCGGGCGCGTCTCGGGCAGGCCCGCCTCGTCCTCCACGACATGGAGGTCGCGCCAGACCCGTTCGATCTCGGTGAACCGGTCCCGCACCTGGCGGTTGGGGAACCGGGCCCGGGCGGCGGAGTCCGACGCGGCGGCCGGGCCGCGGGTCTCGTAGCTGAAGGCGGAGCACACGGCGGCGAGAGACGGCGGGTCGAGGTTGTCGAGCAGTCCCTCGCGCAACGCTTCGGCGATGAGCAGGTCGGTCTCCGTGTAGAGCCGGGTGAGCAGGTCGCCGGCGTCGGTGAGCGTCCAGCCGTCGACATAGCCCCAGGCCTCGAGGACCCGCAGCACCCGGTCGAACTGCCGGGCCAGGCTCTCGGTGCGCCCGCGGATGCGCCGCTCCAGGCGCTCGGTGTCGCGCTCCAGCCGCTCGACCCGCTCGGCGAACCGGATGTGGTTGGCCAGGTCCGGGCACGAGTGGACCGGGTGACGCCGAATCCCGTCGACCGTCCCGTCGACCGTCCCATGGACCATTTCCGGGCCAGACAGTTGGCGGTGAGGACCGGACCGGCCGGCTCCCGAACCGTTGCCGTCGCCGTCGCGCCCCGGCTTGAACCGGGCGTGGCGGAGGGCCTCGGCCACGGCCCGGCGGAAGGCAGGGCTCTTCGGGGCGAACGGGCGGGGCAGTTCGATGGCGCCCACCGGTGTGGTCCCGGCGGGCAGGTCGGAAGCGGCCAGGCGGACGACGCCCCGGTCGGGCGTGAGGGCGAGCACCTTGACCTCGCCGCCCCGGCCCCTGGTGCGCTGGAGCACGACGATCTTGGCGCCCCGCCGGTTGAGCACGTCACCCGGCTTCAGGTTGTCGAGACCGGCCCCGCCGCCGGCCCCTCCACCACCGACCGCGAGCCGACGGCGCTCGGCCCGGTTGGCGAGGAGGCGGCGGTACTCGGCGACGTCGCCCAGCTCGCATTCCATCCCTTGCCGGTGGCTGGCCAGCAGTTCGCGCTGCCGTTCCAGCTGGCGTTCCAGGCGGACGATGTCCTTGTCGGCGCCGTACTGGGCGAACGACAGGTTGAGGAGGTGGTGGGCCACGTCGGCCGGGTACCGGCGGACCAGGTTGGCGGCCATGTTGTACGTCGGGCGGAACGACGACTGCAGGGCGTAGGAGCGGGTCGAGGCCAGCGACGCCACCTGGTCGAAGGGTACGAAGGGGCTCCACAGCACCACGGCGTAGCCGAGATCGTCGATCCCCCGGCGCCCCGCCCGGCCGGTCAGCTGGGTGTACTCGCCCGGGGTGAGGAACTCGTGGCGCTCCCCGGTGAACTTGGACAGCTTCTCGATCACGACGGTCCGGGCCGGCATGTTGATGCCGAGGGAGAGGGTCTCGGTGGCGAAGACCACTTTGACGAGACCCTTGGCGAAGGCCTCCTCCACCGCCTCCTTCATCGGCGGCACCATGCCGGCGTGGTGGGCGGCGATTCCCGCCTCCATGCCCGCCATCCACGTGGAGTAGCCCAGCACCTCCAGATCGGTGGCGGAGAGACCCTCGACGTGGGAGTGGGCGATCCGGGCGATCTCCTCCCGCTCCTCGGGGGTCGTGAGCCGGATCCCGGCGGCCACGCAGGCCTCCACCGCCTGGTCGCAGCCCGCCCGGCTGAAGATGAAGTAGATGGCCGGGAGCATGTCCTCGTCGTCGAGGCGTTCCACCACCTCGAGCCGCCGGGGCGTGTACAGGCGGCCCTTGGGCCCGCCCCGGTACCCCGAGCTCGGACGGCGGACGGACCGGGAGTCGAGCCGGTGCGCTTCGGGGTTGGGCCGGAGCTCGTCCGGGTCGGCCGATCGGGCCAGGGCTCGTCCCGGCGTGGGCCCGCGGCCGTCGCCGCCGTCGGACTCGGGTTGTTCCACGAAGGTGGGCAGCAGGTGGAGCCGCTCCGCTTCCCGGTCCCCCGCCATGTAGAGGTGCCTCAGGCGGACGGGCCGGCGCTCCTCGATGACGGCGCTCGTCTCGCCCCGCACGGTCTGGATCCAGTCGGCGAACTCCTCGGCGTTGGAGACGGTGGCCGACAGGCACACCAGGTCCACGGACGGGTCGAGGTGGATGATGACCTCTTCCCACACCGCCCCCCGGTACGGATTCTGCAGGTAGTGGACCTCGTCGAGGACGACGTAGCGCAGGCCGCCGAGCGTCGGCGAGGCGGCGTAGATCATGTTGCGCAGCACCTCGGTGGTCATCACCACCACGGGGGCTTCGCCGTTGATCGAGTTGTCGCCGGTCAGCAGCCCGACCCGCTCGGCGCCGTGGGCCCGGACGAGATCGCCGAACTTCTGGTTGGAGAGCGCTTTGAGCGGCGTCGTGTAGAAGACCTTGCGCCCCTCGGCCAGCGCCCGCTCGATGGCGTACTCGGCCACCACCGTCTTCCCGGAGCCGGTGGGCGCGGCCACCAGCACGGAGCGGCCGGCGTCGAGGGCGTCGAGGGACTGCTGCTGGAACTGGTCGAGCGGGAACCCGCGCGTTTCCTCGAACCGCCGGCGCAGGGTCTCGGCGGTCTTGCTCACCGTTTCAGGAACCGCCCGATGATGATCGAGGCCTCGTAGAGGATGTACATCGGGACGGCCATGGCGAAGAGGCTGATCGGGTCCTGGCTCGGGGTGATGACGGCGCAGATGATCACGATCAGCAGGAAGGCGTAGCGCCGCCATTTGCGGAGCTGGAGGGTCGTGACGATCCGGGCCAGGAGCAGGAAGACCACCAGGATCGGGAACTCGAAGGCGAGCCCGAAGGCGATCATCATGAGGAAGACGAGCGACAGGTAGCTGCCGGCGGTGAGGAACGGCTCGAGATTGTCCCCGCCCACGCCGAGCAGGAAGTCGAGCGCTTTCGGGAAGGTCAAGACGGCCACCAAGGTGCCGCTCACGAACAACACCACCGAGGCTGTGACGAACGGGATGGCGTAGCGCTTCTCGTTGGGGTTGAGCCCCGGGGTGATGAAGCGCCACAGGTGCCAGAACACCACCGGGCAGGAGATGACGAACCCGCCGTAGGCCGACACCTTGATCCGGGTCATGAACGCTTCGAGCGGATGCGTGAAGATCAGCGCCTTGCCGGTGGCGTCCTCGTAGGGCCCGGTCATGAGGTCGATGATCGGTTCGAAGAGGGCGAAGCAGACGATCGCCCCGATCCCGATGAAGATCAGCGAGAAGAAGATGCGGTCGCGCAACTCGCCCAGGTGCTGGACGACCGTCATGCCCGCGGCGTCGAGCTTTTCCTTCCGCGCCTTTCGGCGGAGCATGGCCATGGCCGGTTACCGGGAAGCGGCGTCGGGCGGCGGGCCTGGGTTGCCCTCGCCGCCGGCCGCCGGCGGCGCAGCGTCGGTGCCGTTGGTTCCGCCGGCCCCGTTCGAGGCCGGCTCAGGAGTCTCCGGGGCCGTCTCGGCCGCCGCGGCCGGTGCGTGGGGAATGATCGGCCCGGGCGGCGGGTCGTTGAAGACATCGCGGAACTCGTTCTGGAAACCGCTCTGAAACTTCTTGAACTCGCGGATAGCCCGGCCCACCTGGCGCCCCATCTCGGGCAGCTTGTCAGGCCCGAAGACGAGCAGGGCGACCACGAAGATGGCCATGAGTTCCAGGGGACCGAGGTTGAACATCGGGAACCTTCCGCGACTGCGACGACTCCTGATCCTACTGCGTCACCTCAGGGGCTCTCCGGTCAGGGGCGGGACCGGAGAAGCCGCGACGCGGGACTACCGCCCTCTGGCGAGAGCGGCAGTGAGCCCGTGGGGCGGGAGGACGGGCATTCCGCCAGTCACGTCGGCGCGGGCGTTACTTCTCCACGTCCGAAATCGTCTCGGCGAGCTGCTCGAACCAGGAGTCGTCCTGGAGGATCAGGTGGAAGTCGAGCAGGTCGTCGTAGGACACCGGGGCGCCGGTGGGACGGGTTTCCCACAACTCGGCCGGCAGGTGCCAGACGTCCATCCTCACGCCGGAGGAGGCGAGCAGGTCGACGATGCGGCTGTCCGCCGACTTCGTCACCCGCAGACCGCAACTCGGGCAGCGGAAACAGTACGAGCCCTTGTTGTCGTTGGCGCAGACCCGGACCACGACGTCGGTGGCCTTGAGTCGCACGTCGCCGCAGGTCGGGCAGGTTGCTCGGATGGTGGTCATTCCTCGTCCTCCTTGGCCCCTTTGAGTCATGCCCATCCCATCGGCGCATTCCGGTCGGGGGTTGAGCGCTCATTCTCAGAACGTTGCTCCCGGCCACTCATGACGCTGGCGAGCATGGTGCTGTTACCTCCGGTGCACGACTGCGGACGAGGCGACCGCCGCGTCAGTATGTTGCGCAGCCGGACGGAATTGGTGGACCCTCACGGGCGCAGGCACGCGAGCCGGTACCTTCAGAGGTGATGCCTCCGATCACGTTCGCTCACCGGGGAGGACGGGCCGGCGCCCCCGAGAACACGCTGGTCGCGTTCCGGCGCGCGTTGGAGTTCGGGGCCTCTGGTCTGGAGTCGGACGCCCGGATGGCAAGTGACGGCCAGGTCGTGCTGACCCACGGGTCCCAGGTCCGCCAGGGACTCCGACGGGTCCGGATCGGCGCCGTCGACGCTCCCCGCCTGGCCGAGATCGGGGTGCCGCGCCTGGCCGATCTATACGCCGAACTCGGCGCCGACTACGAGCTGTCCCTCGATCTGAAGGAGCCGGAGGTCGCCGGACCGGTCCTGGAGGTCGCCCGGGCCGCCGGAGATTTGTCCCGTTTGTGGCTGTGCTCAGTCGACCTCGACGTCCTCCGGGCCGTCCGCCGGGCGGACCCCGACGTGAACCTGGTGCACTCCATGGGCCGCCGGAAGGACGGCGACACCCTGGAGAGCCACGCCAACGCCCTTGTCCGGGCCGGCGTCGCCGTCCTGAACCTGCGCGATCCGGAGTGGTCGGCGGGCCTGGTGGCCCTCGCCCACCGCTTCGGGCTCAAGGCCTTCGCCTGGGACGCCCAGGAGACGCGCCGCTTGCGCGCCCTGCTCGGGATGGGGATCGACGGCGTCTACTCCGACCACGTCGACCGGATGGTCGCCACCGTGGGCGAGTGGCCGACGGGCTCGTAGGGCGGGTCCGTCGGCCACCAGGCGCAACAGCCTCAAAGAAGGCCGAACGCCTTGGGTGGCCAGATGCGGACGAAGGCTCGACCGATGATCGAGTCTTCGTCGATCGATTTGAAGAACGTCGAATCCCGGGAGTCCTGCCGGTTGTCGCCGAGCACCCAGTACCGGTGCTCCGGGACCTTCTCGGGCGGGAACTCCCGGGAGCGCACGTCGGGCGGCAGGTAGTCCTCGTCGAGCGGCTTGTCGTCGATGTAGATCGTGCCGGCCCGACCCTCGATCGTTTCCCCGGGCAGCCCGACCACCCGTTTGATCAGGTCTTTCACGTCGCTGGTGCCGGCGCCGGGTGGGGCCTTGAAGACGATGACGTCGCCCCGGTTCACGTCGTGGAGCCGGTACGACAGCTTGTTGACCAGGACCCGGTCGTCCTTGTGCAAGGTCGGCACCATCGACTCGGACGGGATGTAGAAGGCCTGGATGAGAAACGCCCGCACGAGCAGGGCCACGGCCAGGGAGCAGACCACGAGCACGATCCACTCGACGCCCTGGCGGCGCTTCTTTCCGGGTTCATCTTTTCTGGGCTGGTCGGGCGGGGAAACGTCGGCGGCGAGAGCGGGTTCGGGCTCCGGAGGCACGAAGGCGGGCCCTCTGGCCTCGGGCGCGCCGGGGCGTGGTTCAAGGGGCTCGGCAAGGGGTCGGTCCACGACTGATCATCCTGACACGTGTCAGCTCGGTCCGGGATCACGGGCCGACGGTCTCTCGACGGTAGCGTCCGAGCAGCCGTCGAGCGGCCGCCGCCCCCACTCCCGCCAGTTCCGGCGGTTCGAGCACCACCGCGCCCGCTCCGAGGCGCAGGAGCAGGCGTTCCAGCCAGGCCTGCTCGCTCACCGCCAGAACGACCCGCAGGCTGCCGTCCGCCCCAGACTCGATCGGCTCAGCCTCGACCGACTCGGTCGGGTACGTCTCCGCCACCCAGGCCGCCTCCGGAGGGAGCCGCAGGGTCACCCGGGGATCGTCGGGGCCCGGATGGAACAGCGTCCCGGCCGGCCCCCGCTCCCCCTTCGGGCGCTCGAAGTGTTCGCCGGTGGGTCGCACCGCCCGCACCCGGTCGACGCGGAAGAGGCGGTCGTCGGTGGCCGAATGGCAGTAGGCGTCGACGTACCACTGGCCGGCCGCCGCGAACACCGCCCGCGGGTCGATCCGGCGCGTGGTGAGGGCGTCGCGGTTGAAGGCGTAGTAGTCGATCTCGACCCGTTCGGCCGCCTCCGCCGCCTGCCGCAGCGGCTCCAGGTAGGGGCCGGGGCCGAACTCGACGGCCATCCCCTCGGCCCCGCCCAGCACGCCCACCAGTTTGGCGAGGGCCGAGGCGAGGGAGCCCCCGTCGTCCGCACCCCGGACGGCCAGCAGGCCCCGTCCGGCGGCGAGGAGAGCGAGGCCCTCACCCGGCGTGAGGCTCAACGGCCGTCCGAAGTACTCGGCGAAGCGGAGGAAGACCTTGCCGTCGACGATCTCGCAATCGATCAGCCGGTCGGGGCTGTAGGGCGGCAGGCCACAGAACGGGATGAGCTCCAGGTCCCGCTCCAGCTCTCTCGTCGGCAGCCCGAACCGGTTGGCGATCTCCTCGAGCGTGGCCCCCTGGTGGTCCACGATCCAGGGGATCACGGCCAGGATGCGCCGGAGCCGGGCGGCGGCGTCGGGGCGGCCGGAGCGGCTCATTTACTGTCCGGCGAATGGCTGGCCGGCGACTGGCCAAGCCCCGGACCAGCAGCCAGCGCCTCGAGGTGCGCCACCATGTCGGCCCGCAGCTCCGGCGGCCCGAGCACCTCGGCGCTGTCCAGTAGCCCGAGCACGAACGAGCGGAAGGCGGCCCGGTTGGTCACCGCCAGTTCGACGACGACCGAGCCGTCGTCACGGCGCTCCACCACCGCCTGCTCCCCCAACTCCGCGGCGGCCCAGCCCGCCTGGCGGGCGTGCACCAGGAGCCGGGCGGGAACCGGCTCCTCGTCGCCGAACCGCCACGGCTCGTCCCGCAGCGCCGACGAGGGGTCGAACCCGGGCGGGCGCTCGAAGGTGCCGGGTGGCCCGGCCTCGATCCCGCCCTCGATGCGGTCGGCCCGGAAGGCCCGGGTCTCACCCCGGTCGGGGTCGTGCCCGACCCCGTACCAGTGGCCGTTGCGGAACACGATGCCGTAGGGGTCGAGGCGCCGGGGCGCGCCCCGGTAGCCGAACGACGCCCGGGCCCGCCGCCGGAAGGCGTCGAACAGGAACGGCAGGGCGGGCACCGACGGGAGCGCCGCCAACGGCTGGGCGGCGTCGCCCTCGAGGCCCCCGAGCTTGAAGAGCGCATCCCGGCCCTGGTCGCCCTCCAGCCGGACGGCGGTCACGGCCAGGTGGAGCGCGACCCGCTCGTCGGCCGTCAGGTCGAGGGCGGGCAGCTCGTAGTCCTGGCGCCGGATGCGGTAGCCCGTCTCCTGGTCGAAGGCATAGAGGGCTTCGAGCGTGATCGGCACGCCGATCTCCCGCAGCGTGGCCTTGTCCCGCTCGAACTGCCGCCGGTAGGAGGCGAAGTCCTCCGGGTAACCCGGGACGCGCTCGACGATCTCTTCCAGCGTCAGCGGACGGCCGGTCTCGAGGAGGACAGCCAGCAGGTTCGTGAGGCGCTCCACCCGGTCGGCCACGGGCGAATGCTACGGGTCAGCCGGTCATGCGGGCGGCAGCCAGGGTGCCGGCGGCCGCCGCGCAGGCGAAGAGGACGGGGTCGGCGGCGGCGGGGCGGCCCATGGACTCGACGCGCAGCCCGTGGCGGGCGAACAGGTCGAGCACGTCGGG
>CAZCVW010000103.1:0-9896 GCA_964502185.1 uncultured Burkholderiales bacterium | reverse complement strand
GTGTTACCGGCTGACCTGCGGGCGTTCTGGGAGGCGGTGGCGGCCCGCTGACAGGACATCCGGGACCGGCAGGAACCACGATCCCGACCCCGGATCGAGCCAATTCACACGACGACGGCGCCTCGGTACTCGTCCTCGACGGCGTTGCCTGCATGGCTCCTCCTTGGAGTCGACATGAGCCCGGACCACCGAACCCTAGGGAGAGGCAGCACGACGACCAAGAGCCGAAGTCCCTTTCGGTGGAGGATTCTGGCTCGCACGGGGACGGCCATAGCCGGCGTTGTTCCAGGCGGTCATCCCGCCGAGCACGTTGACGACGGTTCGGCCGGCGGCGGCGAGCACGCTCGAGGCGACGGAGGAGCGATAGCCGCTGCCGCAGACCGTGGCGATGACCGGGGCGTCGGGTGCGTCGTCGAGGCGGCGGGGCAGTTCGCCTCCGGTGATGAAGGTGGCGCCGGGGATGTGTCCGGCGGCCCACTCGGCTGGTTGGCGGACGTCGAGTACGGCGATGTCGTCGCCTCGCTCGAGTCGCGCGTTGAGTTCGTGGACTGAGATCTGGGGGATCTGCGCGAAGGGCCGAGCGGCGGTGCGCCAGGCCGTCATCTCGCCGGCCAGCCACCCGGCGGGCAGGTCGTAACCGATGCGCAGCAACTGCCAGGTCGCTTCCCACAGGTCGTCGGGACGGTCGAGGACGAGGAGTACCCGGGCGTCGCCGGGCAGCACGGTCCCCGCCCAGGTGGCGAAGGAGGAGCCCAGGCCGACGCCGAGCGCCCCGGGGATGTGGGCGGCGCCGAACGCCTCCGCCGGGCGGGTGTCGAGCACGACGGCCCCGTCGGCCTGGGCCTGGGCGAACTCGTCGGGTGGGAGGGCGGGTGGTTCGCGGAGCACACCGAGGAGGGGCACGCCGGAGAGGTTCTGGCCCCGCATCCGTTTCCAGTAGGGGGGCACGGCGGGGAGGTTGTCGAGGCGGATGCACTCGGCCACGAAGCCTTCGGAGGAGTCGACCCGGGCCAGGACGGCGTTGGTGCGCCGCTCGTATCCGACGGTGGTGGACAGGCGCGACCCGATGTTTCCGCCGCAGAGGCTGCCGGCTACGTGGGTGGGGAAGACTTCGACGTGGTCGGGAAGGGTGAGGATCTTCTCCTGGATGGTGTGGCAAAAGACTTTGGCGGCGCGTTCGGCGTCCTCGCGGGAGCCGAGGAGATCGGGACGAGCCAGGTCGCCGACCAGGAGCGCTCCGCCGGAGAGCAGGATGGCGGGTTCGTCGCCGGCGGAGCGGTCGAAGATGAGCAGGCTCACGTGCTCGGGGGTGTGCCCGGGGGTGTGAAAGACCTGGATTCCGACCTCGCCCATCTCGATGCGCTCGCCGTCTTTGACCGGCTGGTGGTCGTAGCCGAGTTCGGCGGCGGCGGAGCCGAGGAGGGTGACGGTTTGGCGGGCGGCGAGTTCGGCCAGGCCGGAGAGGTAGTCGTTGTGGCCGTGGGTGTCGATGCCGTAGCGGATCCGCAAGCCCTGCGCCCGGGCCGCGTCGAAGTAGCCGTCGACATGGCGTTGCGGGTCGAGGACGAGCGCCTCCCCGGTCTCTTCGGAGCCGACCAAATAAGAGGCGTGCCCGAGACTCTCGAGGAAGAACTGCTTGAAGAACATGTCCGGGCCCTTTCGTTAGGCGGCGAGGAAGACCCGCCCACGCCGAAGAGGCCGAACAGCACGCCGACGGCGGCCCCGCAGCGGTCACCTCTGCCCAGGAAGGCACCGGAGCTACGAAGCTGCGGCCGGCTGAAGCCGTGGCGCTCGGAGACCCGGGTGTGCTCGATCACCCAGGGTTTGTGCCGTCGGAGCGGAGGTTGCAGCGCCCCCCGTACTGCTCGGCGATCCCGAAGTGGTCACGGCCCGTCACTGTACCGACCGTCCAGCGGCCCTCAGACGATCGTAGGGCTTCCTCATCCGGACTGAGGGTGAAGTCGATGGCCATACCTCTCCTTTCCAAACCGTGGGCGCGTCCCACCCGGCGCGGCTCACCCGAACCCGCCCACCAACTCCTCGAAGGCGCCCGCCACCCGCAGGACGGCAGCGTCGGCGAAGTGCCGGCCGATGATCATCATCCCGACCGGAAGCGACCCGGACGGCTGGCACGGGACGCTGGCGGCCGGGTGGCCGGTGACGTCGAAGGGGGCAGTGTTGGGGATCATCTCGAGCGCCCGGGCCACGTACTCCTCCCGGCTGGCATCGGGCGGCGGGATCAGGGTGGGGAGGAGCGGGAGCGTGGGCATCACGAGGACGTCCACCTCCTCCAGGGCCCGGTCGTAGGCCGCCCGCAGCGTGTGGGAGAGGTTCTGGCCCTTGGCATAGTGGCGGCCGCCGTAGTTGCGGTGCAGGTACTCCCCCAGCAGGATCACCATCTTCACCGTCTCGGAGAGGTCGTTGATCCGGCTCCGCAGCCCCTGCCCGTAGGCCTCGAGGAGCGTGGTGGTGTAGTAGCCCTTCCAATTGGTGCCCATCGCGTTGCCCTTGACCATCAACTCGGTGGCGCCCTCCACGGCGATGACATTCCAGATGTGGATGCCCTGGCGGTGCAGAGGCACGGACACCTCGCTGACGACCGCCCCCACCTTCTCCAGCCGGTGGGCGGCGTCGCGTACTGCATCGTCCACCTCCGGCTCGGACAGGCCCTCCCAGCCGAAGCCCTCGGGGACGATCCCCACCCGCAAGCCGTCGAGCCCGGCGGAGAGGGCCTGGGTGTAGGCCTCGGTGGGGACCTCGGTGGGCTGGCGGGGGTCGAGCCCGTCCCGACCGGCCAGCACCTCGAGGTATTGGGCCACGTCCCGCACGGTCGACCCCATCGGGCCGGTGTGGTCGAGGGTGAGCTCGATCGGGAAGACCCCGCTGTAGGGAACGAGCCCGTAGGTCGGCTTGTGACCGACGATCCCGCACCAGCAGCTGGGGATGCGGATCGACCCGCCCTGGTCGCCGCCGATGGCGAGGTCGACCTCCCCGGCCGCCACCAGGGCCGCTGAGCCGGCCGAGGAACCGCCGGCCGATCGGGTCGGGTCGCGGGGGTTGAGCACCGGCCCGGTGTAGGCCGTGTGACTGCCCCCGGAGAAGCACAGGTCCTCGCACACCGCCTTGCCCACGATCTCGGCGCCGGCGTCGAGGGTGCGGGTGACGATGGTGGCGTCGACCTCGGGGACGTAGCCCTCGAGGGTCGCCGACCCGTTCATCATCGGCACGCCGGCCACGCAGACGTTGTCCTTGATCGCCACCCGCTTGCCCGCCAGTGGGCCCTCGGGGGCACCCTTGATCTCCGTCCGCCAGTACCAGGCGTTGTAGCGGTTCTCCTCCGGGCCGGGCCGGTAACCCGGTGTGCGGGCGTACTTGACCGGCAGGAGCGCGGGCTCGGCCATCCGCTCCACCTCCGTGTAGGAGGCGAGCGTCGGCACGATGAGCCCCCGGAAGGAGGCAAGGTCCTCGTCGGAGAGTGCGAGCCCGAAGGACTCGGCGATCTCCCGCAACTGCTCGATGGTCGGCGGGCGCACAGGCACGGCAGTCTCCTTCTTCGTCCTCGTTCCTCAGTGGTGCTTCGGGTCGCGCCGGCCGGTGAGGAACTCCTGGGTGCGCGCCTCGAGCTCGTCGGCGTCGATCAGGCCCCGCTGCTCGGCCAACCGTTCGAGGGCCCGCACGAAGTACCGGTAGTACGACCACTCGCCCCGCCTTTCGGGCGCTTGGCGTTCCCACTCCCCGATGGCGCTCACGAGCTGCGACTGGAAGTCCGACCACGGGTAGTGGCCCCCGGTGTGGAGCTCCACCGCCATGCCCAGGGCCCGAACTTCCCACGGTGCGTCGAAGGCCAGGTCCCCCTCCTTGCGGGGGATGGCGCCGGCGTCGGGAAGGTCGGCCAGGAGGCGCTCCACGGCCCGGCGATCGGCCAGATCCGGGGGGCGGTCCGGTGCCCGGCGGGCCGTGGCCATGGCTAGGCCCCCCCTGACGGCTCGACCAGGCCGACGCCGATCATCGAGTCCCGGGTGACCAGGGCCGCCAGCTCCTCCTCCGACATCCCCTCCGTGCCCTCCGGCCGCTCGGGGAGGACCCAGTAGCGCAGCTCGGCGCTGGTGTCCCAGACCCGCAGCTCGGTGGAATCGGGCAGGTTGACGCTGAACTCCTCGCTGAGCACCTTGCGGGGCTCCTTCACCATGCGGGCCCGGTACGCCGGGTTCTTGTACCAGTTGGGAGGCAGGCCGAGGGTGGGCCAGGGGTAGCAGGAGCACAGCGTGCACACGAGGACGTTGTGGACGCCGGGTGCGTTCTCCACCACCACCATGTCCTCGCCCTGCACGCCGGCGATGCCCATCTCCTTGCACGCCTCGGTGGCGTCCTCCAGCAGGCGCGCCTTGAACTCGGGATCGGTCCAGGCCCGGGCCACCACTTTCGCCCCGAGGTGGGGACCCACCTCCCCCTCGTACATCTCGGCCACCTTGTCGACGGCCTCGACGGTGAGGAAGCCTTTCTCGATCAGGATCGACTCGAGCGCCTTGGTCCGGGCCGCGATCTCGGCGTCGTCGCCGTGGGCGACCACCGCCTCGCCGGCACCGGGAGGCCGTGCACTCGTCTGCTCGGTGCTCATGCGCTCAGCTCTCCTTTCCGCTTGGAGCCGGCTCCAGGTACGGCTCCCACAGGTCGAAGTAGATGACCTGGTTGGGCTCGGACGTCTCCTCGCCCCAGACGTGGGCGGCGTCGAAGCGCACGCTGTAGACGTACTGGGGGTTTTCGCCCTGCCGGTGGGCGTTGCTGTCGGGGAAGATGAACGAGTCGTGAACCCGGTCGACCACCCCCTGCTTGCCGCGGAGGTAGCGGGCCATACGGGTGTGGCCGCTGGGGTGGGAGTTCTTCACCACGACGGCGTCGCCGGCGCGGAAACGAGCGGTGGCGTCGGTGGGCATCCGGGTCGACGCCCCGGAACGCATGATCGAGAGGTGCAGCTCCACCTGCTCAGGATCGCGGCGGTCGGGCAAGGGGGTGTCGGGGTTCTCCCGGTACAGGCTGGTCCGGTCCTCCAGCTCCTTCTCGGAGATGACGCCCTTCTCGATCAGGTTCTGCTCGATCGTGTGGACCCAGTGCTCGTAGTACGGCGACGTCAGGTACTCGGCCGGGTGCATCTTCTCGATGCCGTGGCGGAACTCGTCGAGGTTCAGCCCGGCGAGGACCGAGGGGACGAACAAGGTGAATGCCGTCCGCTCCCAGTCAGCCCGGAACACCGGTTCCTCCTTGGTGGGATTGACGGGGCCCAAGCCCTCCAACCCGCCCAGGTCGTGCACGCCGTTCATGACCCTCCTTCCTCGCCCCTGGCTATCGCCGGGAGGCGAGCCTCCTGAATTGGTGCCGAATCGGCCGTCGGCCCCACCGACCGGCTGTCAGTCGACACCTCGCCGGGAGGATTGTCAACGCGGATCCCGCCCCGAGCGGCCCCGGGATTTACCGGGGGGGCAGGGCGCCGTCGACGATGACGAACCTGCCGGAGAAGGGACGGTCGTCGTGTAGCGGTTCGCCTCGATCGCGTTCATCGGGCTCCCGTGGCCGATGAAGACCGCGGGCACCATTCCTCCTGCCAACACGCCGACGTTCTACCCCGGGAGGTCGGCGCGGTCCACGTCCGGCAGCCACCAGGGTTCGGCCGGCGGGACCAGCCACCCGCCCGCCGCCGCCAGCTTCTCCATCAGGCCGATGACCCGGGCGACCCGGGGGTCCCGGCGGCTGGCCCGCCACACCACCGACCAGGGAAAGAGCGGGACGGGATCGGCGAGCGGGCGCACGACCACCCCGTCTGAGGCCTCCGGGCCGAGGGTGCTCAGCCCGGCCTCGCCGTACACGGCCACCGCCCGGTGGGCCGCGCTGTGGCCATGGCCGTAGACCCGCTGGGTCACCTCGATGCCGAAGGCCGTGGCGAACTCGTCCTGCCAGTCCTGCCACCCCAGGGCCTCGTGGGGGGAATAGTGCAGCAGGGGGAACCCCGCCAGGTCGGCGGGGCGGATCTGGTCCTTGCCGGCCAGCGGATGGCCCTCCGGGAGGGCGACCCCGATTGGTTCCAGCCGGATGAGCAGGTAGGCCACCGCGGGAGAAAGCTCGCGGCCCATGCCCCGCACCCGCCCGAAGGCGAGCCCAATCCCCCCGGACACCACCCCTCCGAGGCAGGCGGAGAGCCCCTGGCTCTGTCGAATCTCGAGTGGCATGTCGCGGAGTTGTCCCTGCACCTGCCCCATGATGGCGCTGGGCAGGCTCCCCTCGGTCATGACGTCCACCAGCAAGGGGGCCGGGTTCTGCACGATCTCGACCAGCAGGTCATCAGCTTCGGCCAGCAGCCGCCGCCCGCGCTCGACGAGCAGTTCGCCCTCTGGGGTCAGCTCCACGTGCCGGCGGTCGCGGATGAACAGCGCCACTCCGAGCCGCAGCTCAAGGTTCTTGATCTGGGCCGAGAGGGTCTGCTCGGTGATCAGCAGCCGGGCCGCCGCCCGCCCGAAGTGAAGTTCGTCGGCGACGGCGACCGCGTAGCGCACGAGTCGGAGATCCAGATCCATCGACTGAATGTAACGGCTGTGGCAGTAGTTGGCTCTGACAGCAATTGGCTGTCAGAGCCAACCAGGAGAATGTTGGACGCAAGGTTGCACCAGTCGTTGAATTTAGGTGCTCCAAATTTTTGAGGCTGAGCTGGGGGGGGTGGGCCATGGGCAAGCCATACCAGCGAATGGCGCTGCGGCAGGCCAGCTTGATCTCGGGCCTCGTATGGGCCCTGGTACTTGCCGGGTGGGCGCCCACCGGGTTTTCGCTGCCCTCCGGCCGGCAGTTCGATGCTGGCGTCCTGCCGCCCGGCTCCTGCGGCAACGTCACGGAAATCAAGCTGCCCAGCGGGGCGGTGATGTGCACCCACGGCGCCGACCCGGCGCCCGACGGAGTCGATCCCGGCATCCCGTGGACGCCGTGGACGCCGTCGACCGGAGCCCATCCCCAGGGGCTGCTCTTCCCCGACCCGCCGGGCGGGCCACCGGCGCGGGCCGCCGCCGAACGGGGGATCGCCTGCTACGGAGACGGCACGAGCGGCAACCGGGTCCAGGCCGTGTACGCCTACCCCGCGGACCGGCCCGACCGCTTCAACGACGTCGTCGGGTCCATCCGGCAGTGGGCCGCGGACACCGACGGCGTCTTCCAGGACAGTGCCGCCAAGACGGGGGGCACCCGGCGGATCCGCTTCGTGACCGACGCCTCCTGCAACCTGGTCGTCCAGAAGGTCCGCCTGGCGGCGAGGGGCGATGACACCTTCGACAACACCCTGGCCGAGTTCCAGGCCCAGGGCCTCTCCCGGGCCGACCGCAAGTACCTGGTCTGGATGGACTCCACCGCGCTGTGCGGCATCGGCACCTATTACGTCGACGACCGCCCCGGCCCAAGCAACGCCAATGACGGGCCCACGGGCATCCCGGGCGCGGTGGCCCGGATCGACAGCGGCTGCTGGGGGCTCGGCTCCCGCGGGCAGTCAGTGGAAGCCCATGAACTCATGCACACGCTGGGAACGGTGCAGCCCACCGCCCCCCACGGTTCCCCCGCCGGGCACTGCCGGGACGACTCCGACCGCATGTGCTACGAGGACGGGACCGTCATCAGCCTGCTGAGCCACTGCCCCAACAGCGAAGAGGCCCTCTTCGACTGCGACAACGACGACTACTTCAGCACGTCCCCCCGGCCGGGCAGCTACCTGGCCACCCACTGGAACGCGGCCAACAGCCGCTTCCTGTCGTCCTCCCTGTCGACGCCGACCATCTCGATCGCCGACGCGTCCGCCGAGGAGGGCGACGCCGGGACCAAGGCGCTCAGCTTCACCGTCTCCTTGTCGACCGCGGCCTCGCAGGGGGTAACCCTGAACTACGCCACCGCCAACGGCTCCGCCGCGGCCGGCAGCGACTACGACGCGGCCAAGGGCATGGTGTCGTTCCAGGTGGGAGAGACAACCAAGACCATTCCGGTGGCGCTGCGGGGTGACAGCAGCCCCGAAGACGACGAGAGCTTCGTCGTCAAGCTCTCCTCACCGGTCAATGCACCGCTGGACCGAAGCCAGGCCACGGGGACCATCGTGGATGACGAACCCGGCCGCCAGGGGTACTGGTTTGTGGCGTCCGACGGCGGAATCTTCGCCTACGGAGGTTCCAAGTTCCAGGGCTCCACCGGCGACATCCGGCTCAACCAGCCCGTGGTGGGCATGGCCCGCACCCCGTCCGGCCAGGGCTACTGGCTGGTGGCCCGGGACGGAGGCATCTTCTCCTTCGGGGACGCCCGGTTCTTCGGCTCCACCGGCAGCCTCCGGCTCAACCAGCCCATTGTGGGCATGGCCGCCACTCCCACCGGCGCGGGCTACTGGTTCGTCGCCGCCGACGGCGGGATCTTCTCCTTCGGGGACGCCCAGTTCTTCGGCTCCACCGGCACCACCAAGCTCAACGCGCCCATCGTGGGCATGGCCGCCACTCCCACTGGCGGCGGCTACTGGTTCGTCGCCGCCGACGGCGCCGTGTTCTCCTTCGGCGACGCCCGGCACTTCGGGAACCAGGGGGCCGTAACCGGCCCGGTGGCGGGCATGGCCGCCACCCGCAGCGCCGGCGGGTACTGGCTGGCGGGCCAGGACGGGGCGGTCTACGCCTTCGGGGACGCGGCCCAGCTGGGCTCCACCCCCCGGCTGAACCGCCGGGTCGTAGGTATGGCCGGAACCCCGACGGGGAACGGGCACTGGCTGGTAGGCGAGGACGGGGGGATCTTTGCCTTTGGCGACGCCAAATTCCTCGGATCCACCGGCGACATCCGGCTCAACCAGCCGATCGTCGGGATGGCGGCGGCTCCGGGCCGATAGTCCGCCCATGTCCCTTGGCGCCCTCCTGTCACCGCCGGCGCCAGCCCGGACCCGGCCGCCCCCCTTCTTCCGCCCGCCAGGTCGGCGGCCACCACATGGGCTGGTTCAACTTCCAGCCGCTCTACGACATGATCGTGCGTCGCCAGCCCGACCTGCTCGACTGACGGGCCCTTAGCCGTCCGATTAAATCTTCTTAGCGTTGGCTTGGGATGCGATTAGGGGGAGCCGCCGCAAGCTGGGACCGTGCGCCGACTCCTCCTCATTCCCATCATCTCCGCTCTGGCCGCCCTCGTCCTCGGCCCCGGCATCGTGGAGGCGGCCGAAGCGGCCGTCACCCTGACCGACCGGGTGACTCCCGCGTCGCTGTCGGTCGTCACCGGCACACGCGTGAGGTTTCACAACGAGTCGGCCGAACGACGCCGCGTGCGCTCCGTGGACGGCCCGGCCGAGTTCGACAGCGGGAACGTCGACCCCGGAGGCGCCTGGCCGGTCGTCCTGGACGTCCCCGGGACCTACCACTATCTCGACGACCGTCACGACGACGACGCCGCCTTCCACGGCACCATCACCGTGGGAGCCGCGGCCACATCGCCTCCCCCGCCCAGCGGCGGCGGCCCGGACGGCGGCGCCGGCACCAGTCCGGCCCCCCCATCGCCTCCGGCGAGCGCGTCCGTGGCGGTCCTCGACCGGTCGTTCTCACCTGCGTCGGTGGTGATCGCCCCGGGCGGGACGGTGTCGTGGACCAACGGCTCGTCCCGGGACCACACCGTGACCGGCACCGGCTTTGACAGCGGGGTGCTCGGGGGCGGCGCCGGGTTCTCCCACGTGTTCCCATCGGCAGGAACGTTCGCCTACATCTGTGAGATCCACCCTGACATGCGCGGGTCGGTGACCGTCACGAGCTCGGGATCGGCCGCGCCCAACACGCCGTCCCCCACCACGCCCGAGGAGGGACAGGCGGCCGGAGCCGGCACGGGGTCGGCGCCCCCCGCGCCGTCGACCCCCGCCGCCTCGC
>CAZCVW010000102.1:0-9915 GCA_964502185.1 uncultured Burkholderiales bacterium | reverse complement strand
AGACCAGGGGACGGAAGAACGCCCCGGACAGGCCCTCCAGGAAGAAGATCGGCACGACCGCCACGACCTCGATCAGGGTGGCGTAGACGATGGCCCCCCGCACCTCGAGCGACGCCTCCAGGATGACGCCCGCCGTCGACCGGCCCCGATTCCCGTTGAGCTGGGCCGCCCGGCGATGCTGGCGGAGGCGGCGGACGACGTTCTCGATGTCGATGATGGCGTCGTCGACCACGTCGCCCAGGGCGATGGCGAACCCGGCCAGGATCATCGTGTTGATGGTGGTGCCCCGCCAGGCGAGGACCAGCGCGCCGGCCACCAGGGACATCGGGATGGCCACCACGCTGATCAGCGCCACCCGCCACTCGTAGAGGAAGAGGAACAGCATCAGGATCATGAGCAGGCAGCCGAGCAGCAGCGCGCTGGACAGGTTCTTGAGCGACGTCTCGATGAAGGTGGCCGGCCGGAAGATGGTGGTGTCGATGTCGAGGCCGGGAAGCCCCGGCTTCATGGCCTCGATGGCCTCTTCCACGCCTTTGGTCACGTCGAGGGTGTTGGCCCACGGGAGCTTCTCCACGATGAGCATGAGCCCCGGACCGCCGTTGATGACGGCGTCGCCGATCATGGGCGGGAAGTCGTCGACGACGGTGGCGACGTCGGCGAGGCGCAGGGGCGGCCGACCGTCGCCCCGGGGCGAGATCGGGATCTCCGCCAGGTCGGCAGCCGAGGCGATGGGCTGCTTGTGGCTGATGTTCACCCGTTGGTCGGCGGTGTCGATGAACCCGCCGGTTCCGATCGAGTTGCCGAGGTTCCCGTCGGAGAACATCAGCAGCCCCGAGTCCAGCGCCCCGGCGGTGGTCTCCATCACCGTCTCCAGCGAGACGTTCTGGGCGGCCATGCGCTCCCGGTCGGCCTGCACCGACAGCATCTGGATCCGCTCGCCCCAGATGGGCACGTTGGCGACGCCGGGCACCCGCAGCAGCCGCTGCCTGATCGTCCAGTAGGAGATCATCGACTGCTGCATCAGGTTCAGGTTCTTGGAGCTGATCCCGATCTTCAGGGTGCGGCTGGTGGCCGACAGGGGTTGGAGCATGACGGGTGGTGCCGCCCAGGTGGGCAGTTGCGGCGCCACCGTGTCCATCCGCTCCTGCACCAGCTGGCGGGCGTTGAGCAGGTCGGTGCCCCGCTTGAAGATGAGCACGATCTGGGACAGGTCGTTGACCGACCGGGAGCGGATGACGTCAAGGCCGGCCGTACCGGCCAGCACCTCCTCCATCGGGACGGTGATGAGGTTCTCCACCTCGGGCGGCGAGAGCCCGATGGCCAGCGTCTGGATCTCCACCTTCGGCGGAGAGAACTCCGGGAAGACGTCCACCGGCATCTTCTTGATCTGCCCGACGCCGATGAACATCAGGGCGGCGGCGAGGGCGACCACGAGCAACCGGAACCGGAGGGCGGCTGAGACGATGGTGCGCATCACGTCCGGTTACCCCACCCGAATTTCGTCGCCCGACATGGGCGCCGGCACGCGAAGGCCGAGGGCTGGTGTCGGTCCCCAGGCCGTGGCCAGGAGCTCCTCCTCGAACAGCCGCAGGTCCAGCTCGGTCTCGCTTCTGGCGCTGGCCACGTTCAGGTAGATCCAGGGCACGACGAACAGGTTGACGAGCGTGGCGGTGACCAGGCCGCCGAGGATCACGATCGCCATCGGGTGCAGGATCTCGGAACCCGGCCGCGACCCGAGGACGGCGAACGGCACGAACACTGCTCCGGTGGCCAGAGCCGTCATCAGCGTCGGCGCCAGGCGCTCCTGCGCCCCCTGGAGGACGAGCCCGACCCCGAAGGGCACGTCCTCGCGCCGCTCGAGCTGCTGGTACCCCTTGACCAGGACGACACCGTTGCGGGCGGCGACCCCGAGGACGGTGAGGATCCCCAGGGCGGCGCCGATGGTGACTGCGCCCCCGTCGGCCAGCGCCGCCACCACCCCGCCCACCAGGGCCATGGGCAGGCACAGGAAGAAGGCCGCACCCAGCCGCCAGCTGCCGAAGCAGGCTTGGAGCAGCAGGAGCATGGCGAGGGCGGCGAAGGCGCCCAGGCCGAGCAGGCGCTGCTCGGCGGCCCGCTGCTCGACGTACCCGCCGAGCAGCTCGGCTCGGTACTCGAGCGGGAAGTCGATGGCCTCGATGGTCCGCTTGACGTCGGCCGCCACGGCGTCCCGGCCCCGCCCCGATACGCTCGCCGTGACGTCGATCCGGCGGAAGACGCCCTCCCGCTCGATGACGTCCGGAGAGGGGGCGACCCGCACGTCGGCCACGTCGGCCAGGCGCACCTGACCGCCGTCGGGCGTGTCGATGAGCAGTCCGGCGACGTCGCTCGGGTTCTGGCGGGTCTGCGGCGCGCCCCAGACGGTGACGTCGAACACCTTCTGGTCGTAGAAGAGCTGACCGACGCCGATCCCGGAGATGAGGATGGCCGCCGCCCGGCGGACGTCGCCCGGCTTGACACCGAACTGCTGGGCGCGCTCCAGGTCGACCTCGACCTCCAGCGTCGGCTCGTTCACCGGCAGCTCGACGTGCAGGCCCTGGATGCCGTCGATCTTGGCCAGCTCGGCTCCGACCTCTTTGGCCTTCTCGGCGAGGGTGTCCGGCTCGTTGCCGTAGACGCGCACGACGACGGGTGCGTCCGCCCCTTCCTTGGCCTCCTTCAGCCGCACCTGCTGGTAGCTGAGCACATCGCGGTCGAGGCCCGGGTAGGTGTTCACCACACCCTTGACGGCGGCGACGGTCGTGCCGTAGTCGGCGCCGGCCGCGAGGCTCACCCAGAGCTCGGAGGAGTTCACGCCGACGACCTGGTCGCCGGTGACGGCGCGGCCGGCGTGGCTGGCGACGTTGCGGACACCGGGCACGGCCCGCAGCTCGGTGCTGATCTGCGCCGTGAGCCTGCTCATCTTCTGCAGCGACGTCCCCGGCGTAGCCTCCAGCTCGACCAGGAAGTCGCGCTCGGCGAGCGCGGGCAGCTCGGACTGGCGGAGCTGGGGCAGGGCCGCCAGTCCGACCAGAGCGAGGACACCGACGAGGAGGAAGGCACGCCGCGGCGCGTTGAGGAGGCCCGTCAGCAGCCCGCCGTAGCGGCGGCCCACGCGGGAGAGGAGCGCCGGCTCCCGGCCGGCCTCCGTGGCGCTCCGGAACAGGAGCACGGAGAGCGCCGGCGTGAGCATCAGGGCGGTGACCATGGAGGCGAGCACGGCCAAGCCGTAGGAGACCGCCAGCGGGCGGCCGAAGGCGCCGAACAGGTCGCCCATGAAGAACACGGGCACGACGGGAAGGAGCACGAACAGCGTGGCGTAACCCAGGGGGCCGCGCACCTCGAGAGCGGCCTCGACGATCGTGGACGGCACTGACTGGTCGCCGCTCTCCCGGAGGCGGCGCGCCACTCGCTCGGAGCCGGTGACGGCGTCGTCGACCACGGCGCCGAGGGCGATGGCCAGGCCCGCCAGGGTCATCGAGTTGAAGGTCGCCCCCCGCAGGTAGAGCACGAGACCGGCGGCCGTGAGGGAAACGAGGATCGTGGCGACGCTGATGAGGGCGGTCCGCCACTGGTAGAAGGCGAAGCCGAGCAGCAGGATGACGAGGGCCAGGCCGGCGAGCAGAGCCTTGCTCACGTTGCCGGACGACGTCTTGATGTAGTCGGCCGGCCGGTAGATGGAGGTGTCGATCTTCAGGTCTCGCAGGCCCGGCCGGAGCTTGGCCAGCGCCTCCTCGACGCCCTTGGTCACGTCCAGCGTGTTGGCGTCCCGGAGCTTCTCCACCACCAGCATGAGGCCGGGGCCATTGTTGACCAGCGCGTCCCCGATGAGCGGTTGGTGGTCCTCCACCACGTCGGCCACGTCACCGAGGCGCAGGCCACCCTTGTCCTCGATGGCCACCTGGGCGAGGTCGGAGGCGCTGACGATGGGGGAGACGTGGCGCACGCCCAAGCGCTGGTTGGCGGTCTCGATGAACCCGCCGGTCCCCGGGCTGGACGCCTCCAGGAAGCTGAGCGGCGACACCCACAGGGCATTCCCGGCCGTCTCGACGACCTGGAGGAGGTCCACCCCGTTGTCGTGCAGGCGCTTCGGGTCGACCTGGACCTGGAGTTGGCGCTCCCGCTGACCGAACGTGGACACGTTGGCGACGCCCTCGACGCCCATCAGCCGGGGCTTGATCGTCCAGCGGGCGAGCTGGGAGATCTCGATCAGGGACAGCTTGGGTGACGAGAGCCCGAGCATCATCGTCCGGCTGGTCGACGACACCGGCTGCAGCATCTGCGGCGGGGCGGACACGTTGGGGAGCGCGTGGGCCTGGGCCAGACGCTCCTGGACGGCCTGGCGGGCCCGGAACAGGCTGGTCCCGTCCTCGAAGACGAGCGTGATGGACGAGAGCCCCGGGACCGATTCGGAACGGATGTCCTTCACCCAGGCCACGCCGTTGAGCAGGTCGGCTTCGAGCGGGACGGTGATCAGCTGTTCGACCTCGGCGGCGGAGAGCCCGAGGGCTTCGGTCTGGACCTCGACGAAGGGCGGCGTGAACTCGGGGTAGACATCCACCGGCGCGTGGCGCAGCTGGGTCACTCCGAAGAACATGACGCCGGCGGCGACGGCGGCCACGAGGACCCGGAACCGCAAGCTCGAGTTGACGATTCTGCGCATCATGGCGGCCGTCCTTTGCTGGTTACTTGCCGACGCCGAACTCGATACCGCTGAGCTCAGCGCCCCCGGTGGTGACCACGGACGTGCCCGTCGGCGGCCCTTCCAGGAGGACGGCCCGATCGCCCTGGATGTAGTCGACGGTGATGGGATGCCGGACGTAGACGAGAGGCTCCGGGTTCGTGTACACGGACGTCGCCCCGCTGGCCTCGTAGAGCAGTGCCGCGTAGGGGATCGTCGTCCGGGGGGCGGCGCCGGCGAGCTCGCCCACCGTGTCGGTCTCGAGCCCGATCCGTTCGGCCGCCTTGGCCTCGAGGGTCAGCCGGCTCACATCGCTGCCCTCGACCTTCTCGAGCTTGTACGGCTCGGTCTTCGTCGCCGCGCTCGTCTCGGTCTTCGCACACGACGACAGCGCCACTGCGGCGACGGCCAGAAACCCCGCCGCCCTCCGGCAAGTCCGCGACATCGGGTCTCCCTTTCTTTCGAGTGCGTCGTTGGCTGCAAGCGGGTCCGACATCAGGTTGTTGGGGCGCGAAAGGGGCCTTTCGCCGCGAATACGGCAACGACCTCGCACGGAATGCGCTGCGTCAACTCCCCCGGCAGCACGTCCCCACGTACTCGCCCACCGCCACGCCCCCCAGGAGCGTGGCCCTTCTCCCCAGTCCAAGAACCCTATCGAGTCGAAATGTCAGGAATCTGCCGTTTCGTGGCAGATGTATGACATCGCGCCAATTGTCCAGGTTTGCCCGATGAGCCATCGGGGGAGGGTGAGCGCGTCATGACCGCGATCCCTGCCGGTACCCACGCCTTCGGACCCCCGGACGGGCAGCTGCTCGTCAAGGTGTTCAAGGAGGGTATGGCGGCCAGGATGGGCCATGACCTCGTCTTCGAGGTGAAGAGCTGGAGTGCCGAGGCAACGATGGATCCGTCCGACTTGAGCCGTACGCAGATCGAGGCGAGCGCCGAGGTACCGTCCTTCTCGATCATCGAGGCCACCGGCGGCGCCAAGCCCCTGGGCCGCAGTGACCGTTCCGACATCAAGAAGAACATCGAGGAGAAAGTCCTCAACACCGCCCGCTTCCCGAGCATCAGCTTCCGCTCCACCGGCGTGAACAGTGCCGACGGCACCAGGGGGACGATCAGCGGCGAGCTCACCATCGCCGGCACCACGCAGCCGGCCGACATCCAGGTCGCCGTGAACGGCGACCGCCTGAAGGCCACCCTGACCGTCGTGCAGTCCAAGTGGGGGATCAAGCCCTTCAGCGCGCTGATGGGAGCCCTCAAGGTGCGCGACACCGTCGAGGTCGAGCTGGAAGTTCCGGTTCCCGCCGCCGGGTAGGCGAAACTGCCGGGGTGGACCTCACCGTTGGGCCGCGCCCTCTCCGGATCGGATCCATAGCTCTCGACATGCCCGTGGTGCTCGCCCCGATGGCGGGCGTGACGAACCGCGCCTTCCGCCGGTTGTGCCGGGAGTTCGGCCCCGGCGGCCTGTACGTCAACGAGATGGTGCTCGCCCGGGCGTTGGTGGAGGGCAACGAGCGCACCGCCCGCATGCTCCGCTTCGACACCGACGAGCGCCCTCGGAGTGCCCAGCTCTACAGCACCGCGCCCGGCACCACCGCAGAAGCCGTGCGGCGCCTGATCCACGACCACGGCGTGGAGCATGTCGACCTCAATTTCGGCTGCCCCATGCCCAAGGTCACCCGCAAAGGAGGAGGCGCCGCGCTTCCCGTCCGCCGGCGCCTGCTGGCCGACATCGTCGGCGCGGCCGTGCGGGCCGCCGCCCCCGACGCCGTGCCGGTGACCGTGAAATTCCGCATCGGCATCGACGACCGGATCCGGACGTCGGTGACCACGGGCCGGATCGCCGAGGCCGAGGGCGCCGCCGGCGTCGCCCTGCACGCCCGCACCGCCGAGCAGCGCTACGCGGGCGCCGCCGACTGGAACGCCATCGCCGAGCTCAAAGCGGCGGTGACGACCATCCCGGTGTTGGGCAACGGCGACGTGTGGGAGGCGTCCGACGCCGTGCGGATGCTGGCCGCCACCGGATGCGACGGCGTGGTGGTCGGACGCGGTTGCCTGGGCCGGCCCTGGCTCTTCGCCGATCTGACCGCCGCCTTCGCCGGGCGTCCGGCGGCCGCCCCCCGCCCGTTCGGGGCCGTGGCGGCCACCATGCTCCGCCACGCCGAACTGCTCGCCCTCGACGAAGGCGAGCGGGCCGGCGTGTGTTCCTTCCGCCGCCACGGCGCCTGGTATCTCCAGGGCTACCCCGTCGGAGCCGAGGTCCGCCGTCACGTGGGTACGGTGTCGTCGCTCGCCGAACTGGCCACCCTCCTCAGCCGGGTGGACCCCGCCACCCCACCCCCGGCCGGGCACGACCGCCTGCCCCGCGGCCACACCGACGGGCCACGGCCCGTCCACCTCCCGGACCGCTGGCTCGAACTCGTCGACGACCCCACGCCGCCCGAGGGAGCCGAACTCCTCGTCAGCGGAGGCTGAGTTCTCGTCACCCGCCGACGCGTCCAGGCCATGGTGTCCTCGGGTGTCCTGCCCGCCGAGAAGCGGGGCATGGTCCTCGTCGTCGCCCCGTCGTCCCTGCGCCGGCGGGAGCGGCCTAGGCGCGTTACATGTAACATGTCGATATGGCCACGCCTTCGGAGAAGTCGACGGTGTCAGAGCGGGTCGGGAACTATCGCAATCGCCTCCGTGCCCAGGGGCTCCGTCCTGTCCAGATCTGGGTACCCGACGTGCGGTCCCCCGAGTTTTCCGCCGAGGCTCACCGCCAGGCGGCGGCAGTCGCCGCCAGCGAACACGCGAGTGACGACCAGGCCTTCGTCGACGCCGTCAGCCTGGATGAGGATTGAGGCGAGGCGAAATCTGGACGGCCGCCGGCGGGAGCGGGTATGTGGGCAAGCCCAGGCCCGTCGTGATCATCCAAGACGACCGTTTCGAGGCCACCGAGTCCGTGACGGTGTGTGCCTTCACCACCGACCCGACCGAGGCGCCACTGATCCGGTTGCCGGTCCAAGCAGATGACATCAACGCGTTGCGGGATCGGAGCAGCCTCATGGTCGACAAGATCACGACGGTGCCCAGATCGAAGCTGGGGCAACGGATGGGACGCCTTGGCGACGACGACATGGTGCGACTCGGTCGCGCTGTAGTGGTCTTCTTCGGGCTCGCCGGAGGATGAGCAACCGCAGCGTCGGCTGTGTGCTGCATGACCATCCACCAAATCGCCCGGCACGCCCCTTACCGTGGCGTCCATGATCTCCCCGCTGCAGCGGGCCAAGGGGCTCGGAGCCGTAGTGGCGCTGTCCGCCGCCCTGCCCTTCGCCGCCGCCGTCGGGCCGCTCAACCTGCCGGTGGCGGAGCCGCCCAACATCTTGTTCATCCTCCTCGACGACCTGCGCGAGCAGGGCGTGATGAACGTCGACGGGGTGCTTCCCCGGACCAAGGTGTGGCTGGCCGACGCCGGGACCAACTTCACGCAGGGCCACGTGACCACCCCGCTGTGCTGCCCGGAGCGGGCCACCATCTGGAGCGGGCGGGTGCCCCACAACCACGGGGTGGTCGACACCCACTCCGGCGACAACCTTGACCGGGACTGGATCGTCCCCCGCCTCCTGCGCGACGCCGGCTACCGCACCGCCCTCGTGGGCAAGTTCATCACCGACTGGAAGTTCCGCTACGTCCCGCCCCACTTCGACGACTACTCGGTGTTCCAGGGCGGCTACACCGACGCCCGGTTCTGGGTGAGCGACCCCGGGGCGTCGACGCATCACACGGAGCGGGCGCCGTACTCGACCGACTACATCGGCGAGCGGGCCGCCGAGTACATCACCCGCTTCGAGGCCGACGACGCCCGGCCGTGGTTCATGCAGGTCGCGCCGCACGCCCCCCACAACCGGGTGGAGGCGGAAAAGGACGACTGCGACACCGCGGACCTCTACGACTGGCCCGCCCGCCACGACCACACCGCCACACCACCGTGGCAGCCCACCCTGGCCGTGACCGTGGAAGGCACCGACCGGGCGGAGAAGGCCGACAAGGTCGACTACGTGCGGCGGGCCTCGTTCCCGACCACGTGCGGCCGGACGACGCACGAAGGGCACATGAAGACCCTGCTGGCGGCCGATGAGATGGTCGACCGGATCATGAGCACGCTGGAAGCCGAGGGCGAGTTGGCCAACACCCTGGTGATCTTCACCTCCGACAACGGGTTCAGCTGGACGGAGCGGGGCGTCACCAGCAAGGGGCTCCCCTACTCGGAGCACGTGAAGGTGCCCTTCCTCGCCCGCTGGGACGGCGTGTTCGGCGCCGGCGGGGTCGACACCCGGCCGGTGAGCGGCGAGGACCTCCTGCCCACCTGGCTCGACGCTGCCGGGTACACGCCGCCCCGGCTGCCCCACCCGCTCGACGGGCGGTCGTTCCTGCCCGGCGTTCCCGGCCGGACCGAGAAGTACCTGGAGTTCGGCCCCGTCGGGCGGCCGTCGCCCTCCGGCTACGAGGCCCACCGGGGCATCCCCACCTGGGCGTCGCTGCGGACCCCGGCCTGGCAGTACATCGAGTACTACGAGGACGACAACCGCACTGTCCGGTTCCGGGAGTACTACGACACCGAGCGCGACCCGATGCAGTTGGAGAACCTGCTGGCTGATCCGGACCCGGTTGACCCGGCCGTCGCGCCGCCCGACGTGGGCGCCCTCTCCGCCCGCCTCCAGCGGCTGTGGACCTGCGCCGGGACCGGCTCGGACCAGCCGAACCCCTGCCCGTAGATCTCCCCGGACTGAGGCTAAGCGCCGTCCTCAGCGCCGTCCTTCCGCCCGAAGATCCGTTTGAACAAGCGGAAGAAGGGGTCGAAGCGGGCGTCGACGACACGCTCCTTCAGCGGGATGATGGCGTTGTCGGTGATGTGGATGCCCTCGGGGCACACTTCGGTGCAGCACTTGGTGATGTTGCACATGCCAAGGCCCATCCGGTCCTGGAGGAGGGCGCGGCGGTCGTTGGTGTCGAGCGGGTGCATCTCCAGGGCGGCGTAGCGGACGAACAACCGGGGGCCGGCGAACTCGGCCTTGTTGTCGGGGTGGTCACGGATGACGTGACAGACCGTCGTGCAGAGGAAGCACTCGATGCACTTGTGGAACTCCTGGACCCGGTCGATGTCCTCCTGGCGCATCCGGTGCGTCCCGTCGGCGTCCCGGGGCCGGGGCTTGAAGGCTGGGACCTGCTTCGCC
>CAZCVW010000101.1:1310-10015 GCA_964502185.1 uncultured Burkholderiales bacterium | reverse complement strand
TACCACCACAGCAACGTTCGCCAGAGGCGCAACCGGTTCCCGCCGCGCTCGACGCGTCGGCCAACAATTCGGCTTCGGCGTCGGGGCCCGCCCCGGCGGCGTGGCTGATCTCTTTGGCCTGCGCCTCGGTGAGCTGGCCCGACCGGAACATCTCCGCCGTGGCCGCCAAGTCCTCCATCCGCTTGGCCGTCTCCAACGTCCCCGTCGCCTGCCCGGTCGTCGTCCCCGTCCTGGCCGCCATCCACGAAGCCGCCGGCCGGAACCCTTCCTGGCGCCACACCTGCGTCGCCTCCACCCGCCGGGCGGCCACCGCCTTACCGGCGACCCCGAGCCGCTCAATCCGCGCGAAAAGCTGCACGGCCTCCGCCGCCTGAGCGCCGGTCAGGCACCCCGGCTCGAACCCGCCGAGCACACCCTCCAGCTTTCCAGCCACCCGATCGAGCACCTCGAACATGACCCGATCATACCGAGAGGGTGTGACAGTAACTCCTTATCCCGCAACGGTTCCCGAAGACATCAGAAGGACGTTTTCGGCCGTCAGCACCACACTCAAGGCGCGGAGGAGCAGTCGGTGTTGCCGTCGACCAAGTGGGAAAGGACCCGCCCGAAGTCAATGGACGGCCCGTTCGCCCGTGATCCCCCGCTCCGGTATCCGGCATTTCCGGACGGGTCGGCGGTTGCGCCGAAAGGCTCAAGGCGCGACGAAGGCACGATCCGGAGCTAATCCTGAGCTAATCCCGGCAAGCGTGTGCGCTTACCGGGGTCAGAGCCCGGTAAACGCACACGCTTGCCCGTCGGCCGGGCGACGCCACCCGGGGCCGCGCCGGCCGTCAGCCCAGGCGGATTTCGGTGCGGCTCTTCTAAGCGCTCGGAAGTGCCGATACCGGGCGGATTAGCGACCGAAGAGCACCCCCGGAAGGAGCGCCTCGAGGGCATCACTTCAGGAGAGCGTCGAGCTCCTGGCGAACGTCTCGACTCGCGGACAGATCGGAACAACCGCGTTCGCCAAGACGAGCGGTGCCGCTTCGGCCCGGGTCAAGGCCGCGCCGCAGTCTCCGCAGATGATCGGCTCGTCGCCCTCCCACGTCGGGCTCTGGTCCACGGCTACCAGTATCCCCTCGCTTCGCGTGCGGTGCACAGGTGCCAGGGAGCTTCGCTCCAGGGCGGGTCCGCGGAACCGCCGGACCAGTCGGATACGACGCCTTTGGTCAGCTCAATTCCCGAGTGGCCGGCCCGCCTGGTCTGCGATCTCCATGATGTGAGCCGTGACGCAGTCTGGACACAGGGGAGCGATTCCACACACGGGACAGTCGGTCGGGAGCACAAGAATCTCGCTACCGCAACGCTCGCAGGTGTCCGGGAGTTGTCCGGCGAACGGCATTCCCTGGCCCATGGAGATGCTGGGTGCACCCGTGACCAGGATCATGGAAGCCGACTTTACCGGCGCGGCGGCAAAATGCCAGTAAAAAGGTCAGGAATTCTTCCGACAAAGGCGCCGGATTGAGGATGACGCTGCCGCGCCAGGCCCGGGCGATAGAGTTTGAGCAGTGTCTGGGGGATTCTCGACGATGATCCACCGCCGGGTCGCGCACTGCCTGCTCGCCATCGGCCTCACCGTGACGGTGGCCGGCGCGGCGTGCTCCGACGGCGGCTCGAAGCCGGACGTGGTCATAGGCGTTCCCGACGACACGAGCACCGCCACCAGTGGGCCCCGGGTCGTCACCGAGACGACGCCGGAGCCGCCCCCGGCCGATCTGTTCGTCGAGGAGAGCGCCACCCAGCGCCGCCAGGCCGAACCGCCCGCTGCCGCCGGCCTCGCCGCACCCGACGCCTCGGGGTGGCCCGCCGCCATCCCGTTCACCACCGCCCAGGCGGTACCGGAGGAACTCGTCTTCATCCTGGTGGCCGGCTCCGACGCCCGGCCGGGCGAGGACCTGCAGAAGACCCGGGCGGACTCCATCCACCTGCTGGCCGTCAACCCCACCAGCCGGCAGGGCACGCTGCTCGGCATCCCCCGGGACTCCTGGGTCGAGATCCCCGGGCACGGCCGGGGCAAGATCAACAACGCCCTGGCCCTCGGGGGCCCGAACCTGCTGGCGGCCACCGTCCGCCGGCTCACGGGCCTGCCCGTCCACTACTACGTGCTCACCGGGTTCGTGGGCCTCTCGAAGATGGTCGACGAACTGGGCGGCATCGACGTGATGGTCGAACGGCGCATGAACGACAAGGCGTCGGGCGCCCGGTTCCAGCGGGGCTGGCACCGGATGAACGGGGCCGAGGCGCTGGCCTACTCCCGGAACCGCAACGACGTGGAGAACGGTGACTTCAGCCGCTCGAAGCACCAGGGCGACGTCATCGTGGCCGGGCTGGCCAAGATGCGGGGCGAGGTGGCCGACGACGACGGCGTCGCCCGCTGGGTGCAGGTCCTCCTCCGCCACAGCCGCCTCGACGTGCCGCTCGACCGGCTGCCGCAGCTCGGTGCCCTGGCCCGCCGGCTCGATCCGACCCGGCTGAGCAACGTCGTGGCCCCCGGACGGATCGGCTCGAGCGGTGGGCAGTCGGTCGTCTTCCTCACCACCGCCGCCGCCCGCCTGTTCGAGGACCTGCGGGCCGACGCCGTGGTCGGACAGGCCGAGTCCGCTCCGCGGCCGGAGGAGGGCGCCGCCACCACGACCAGCGCACCCGAGTCGACCACGACGAGCACCCCGCCCGAGTCGACCACGTCGAGCCGCGAGCCGGACACGACCACCACCTCCGAGGGTGGCTTCGACATTCTCCGCTGAGGCGTGCCCGGCGTTTAGGGTCCCTCCCCATGTACGACGACATCACCTACGAGAAGGACGGGGGCCTCGCCACCGTCACCATCAACCGGCCCGACAAGCTCAACGCCGTACGCCAGCACACGGTCGAGGAGCTCATCTCCGCCTTCCAGGACGCCTGGGGTGATCGGCGCATCGGCGTCGTCATCCTGACCGGCGCCGGGGAGCGGGCGTTCTGCGTCGGCGGCGACCAGACCGCCAAGGACCCCGGCGGGGGTTACACCGGCAATGCCCGCTCGGACCTCGGGATCGACATGGAAGAGCTCCACACGCTGATCCGGGACATCCCCAAGCCGGTCATCGCCGCCGTCAACGGTTATGCCATCGGGGGCGGGAATGTCCTCCACGTCCTCTGCGACCTGACCATCGCCGCCGAGCACGCCCGCTTCGGGCAGGTGGGCCCGAAGGTCGGCAGCGTCGACGCCGGGTTCGGCACCGCCTATCTGGCCAAGGTCGTCGGCGAGAAGAAGGCCCGGGAGATCTGGTACCTGTGCCGCCAGTATTCGGCCGCCGACGCCCTCGCCATGGGCCTGGTCAACACCGTCGTCCCCGGCGATCGGCTCATGGACGAAGCCCGGGCCTGGGCCGGCGAGATCCTGGCGAAGAGTCCGACCGCCCTCAAGCTGGCCAAGACGACCTTCAACGCGGCCAGCGAGCACATCCGCGGGATCGCCGCGGTCGGCATGACCGGCGTGGCCCTGTACTACCGCACCGAGGAGTCGGCCGAGGGCGTGAACGCCTTCCTGGAGAAGCGCCCCCCGGACTTCCACAAGTTCCGCCGGTAAGAGGCCCAAGTGAACAACGGCCGATCGTGGGGTAGGGGCCCCACGTATTGGAGGAGCCGGGGTGCAGGGGACCCGGCGGGAAGGAAATATGGATTTCGCCTTCACTGAAGAGCAGCAGCAGTTCGCCGTCGAGCTGGCCCGGTACGCCGAGAAGCGTTTGGTGCCCGAGTACGCCCGCTGGGACCGGGGCGAGGCGTTCCCCAAGGAGCAGCGCCTACGGGAGCTGGCCGAGCTCGGCATCACCGGGCTGCGGGTACCTGAGGAGTACGGCGGGACCCAGGCGTCCTACGTGACCTTGGGCGTGGCCTCCGAGGAGCTGGCCCGGGGCGACTTCAACTACTCCCTGTTCGTCCAGCTGTCGGCCATCGGGGGGGACCTGATCTCGCTCCACGGCTCCGAGGCGGTGAAGCAGGAGTGGTTGCCCCGCATGGCCAGCGGCGAGGCGCTGGTGGCCTTCGCCCTCACCGAGCCCGGTGTGGGTTCCGATGCGGCGCGCCTGTCGGCCCGGGCCGAGCGTCGCAACGGGAGCTGGGCGCTCACCGGCGAGAAGGCGTCGATCACGTTCGCCGGCTACGCCGACGCCGCCGTGGTCTTCGCCCGCACGGGCGGCGACGGCGCCCGAGGGGTCACCGCCTTCCTGGTGCCGCTGGACCGGCCCGGCGTGGAGCGGTCGGTGTACCCGAGCCCGGGCGAGAAGCTGTCGCAGCGGGGCTCGATCTTCCTCGACCGCGTCGAGGTGGGCGACGACCACATCCTCGGCGGCGAGGGCGGCGGCTTCGTCCAGGCCATGCAGTCCTTCGATTACAACCGGGCCATCATCGCCGTGGCCTTCGTGGGGACCGCCCGCCAGTCCATCGACGAGGCCATCGCCTACACCAAGGAGCGCGAGGCGTTCGGCCGGCCGCTGGCCGCCCACGAGGGCGTCTCGTTCCAGGTGGCCGAGCACCTCACCACTCTCGACGCCGCCCGCCTGCTCGGTTACCGGGCGCTGTGGAAGCGCGACCAGAACGAGCCCCACGCCGCCGAGGCGGCCATGGCCAAGCTGTTCGCCGGACGGGCGGGCGTGGCCGCCGTCCACGCCGCCCTGCTCCTCCACGGCCACTACGGCTACACCACCGAGGCGCCGTTCGAGCAGCGGCTGCGCGATCTGATCGGCCTCGAGATCGGCGACGGCACCCCGGAGATCATGAAGGGCATCATCGCCCGGGAGGCCTACGGGCGGGCCTTCACGGCCTACCGGTAGGCCGCGCTAGGAAGCGATCGCCTGGTCGATGAACTCGACCCGGAAGCCCTCGTGCCGCAGCTTGTCAGCCAGCACCTTGCCGCCCTGGACATCGGGCCGCGCCCACTCGTTGACCGTCATGGTGACGGCGATGACGGCGGCCAGGCGCCCTTCACGCCGGACGACGGTCGCCCCGTTCATCAGGAGCTTGGCCATGTCGTGGGGCAGCAGGTTGCCCGGTGTCGCCCGCACCGAGAGGTACGTGACGTGATCGGTGAGGTCGATCATCGTCGTGGGCTCGCCCTGCGCCTCGGCGGCCGGCGCTTCCCCTTCGGCCTCCGCCACCGTGTCGGCGTTGGTTCCCGCTTCCGCCTCCGCTTCCGCGACCACCCGCTGCACCGCTTGCGCCACGACGTCCACGCCGGCTGATTCGTCCGGAACCAACGCAGGCCGGGTCACTTCCAGTTCGACTTCCATTTCTGGGACGGCCGGCACCGGTTCCGCCACCGGCGGGGCGGGCGGGATCGCCTTCCACCACGACGGCACCTTGGCCCGGGGCGCCTGCCTGCCATCCCAGCCGGTGGTGACCTCCGGCTTCGCCGGCTCGGGGCGCGCGGTGTTTTCCCCATGCTCCGGGGCTCGGCGGGCCAGCGCGGCCTGCGCCTCGTCCCGCTCGGACCGGGCCAGCGCCAGCGACGACTTGGCCTCGTCTCGCTCATCGGTGACCCGGGCCCGCGCGGCCAGGGCCTCGTCCCGCTGCCGCTCGACCGACAGCAGTCGGCCCAGAGCCGCCTCCGCCGCCGAGCTGGCCTCCCGGAGGGAGGAACCGAGCGCCGACGCCCGGGCCCGATGCCGGTCCCGGTCCCGCTGGACCGCCCGCACCCGCGCCTCGGCGTTGCGGGCCCGGTCCTGGGCCTCCTCCATGGCCACGACCATGGCGGCAACATCGGAACCGGCCCGGGCGACGATCTGCTCCAACGCCGCCCACGTCTGCGCCCGCTCCTCGGACCATCGGGGGTCGGAGTAGCGAGAGCCGAGTTCGGCAATGCGCCAGAGCATCTTGTCCATCGGGTTACCGCCGGGTGCCATGGTGTCCTCACCTCGCAGACTTCCTGGGTTCCCTCAGGGGTTCGCTGCGCGATGCGGACATTCCTCCCTATTCGGTCATTTCTCCCGGCACCGGCCGGCCAACCGGGCTCGACGATGTGATCGGCTACTCGTCGTCGAGGATCGTCCCGGGCAGAGGAATCTTCGAGTCGATGAAGTCCCGCACCCGGCCCTCGCCCAGCCGCGTGTAGACCGCCGGACCGCGGGCGCACTCCGAACCCCAGCTCACGATGCCGACCTGGCGCAGGCCGTACCCGTCCTCCACGAGGAGCGGCCCACCGCTGTCGCCGTAGCACGGGCCGAAGCCGCCCTCCCGGGGCCCTGCTCCGACCATGTCGGAGGCCTTGAAGTCCGTGCCGTACACAGCGGGCGACGTCATGACCGAGTCGGCCTGGATGGCCACGTCGACCGACAGGAGGTCGTCGGCGGCGCCGCCATCGGGGGTCGTGACACCCCACCCGGCCACCGTGGCCGGATCGCCCGGCTCCCACAAGGCCCGCTCGTCGGGCCGGACCGGTTCGAGCGGCGTGATACCCGCGACCGGCGACGCGAGGCGGGCGAGCGCGACGTCGGCGCCGTGGGTCACGTCACCGTCGTAGTCGGGATGGACGAAGACGGCCTTCACGTTCCGGACGGTTCCGGACTCCATCTCGGAGAGCCGGGTGCGGCCGACCACGGCGACGAAGCGGGCGGCGTCGCCCACCGCCATGCAGTGGGCGGCGGTCAGCACCCACTCCCGGTCGATCAGCGTCCCTCCGCAGAAATGCTGGTCGGCTCCGGTGGCGACCCCGTCGCGGATCTCGAGGGAGACCATGAACGGGTACCGGCCCGGCTCCACCTCGCTGCCGTTGACGATGCGGTCGTCGTGCGCCCAGGCGCCCCTTGTCGCCAAACAGAGCGGGGCGGCGACGCTCGCCGCCAGGCCGAGAAGGGCCAGCCGGGTTCGGGCCAAACGGATTGGGGTCAGACAGTTTCGGAACATGGGCGTCCTCCTGTTGCTCGGCGGGACTTGTCTGTCCCGCCCTCGCCCCCGGGGACGGCGAAGGGGGCGACCGGCTGACGCCGTTCGCTCCCTTTTTCACGAAATGTTCCGGCCCATATTCCGGGTGAGCCTCAGGCCCCCTGCCAGCGGGGCGCCCGCTTCTCGGCGAAGGCGGTGGCGCCCTCCAGGGCGTCCTTCGAGGCGAAGACCTGGTTGAAGCTCTCCTGCTGCAAAGCCCAGAAATCCTCGTCGCTCTTGGTGAAGCCGTCGACCAGCACCTGCTTGGAGGCGGCCAGGGCGAGGGGGGCGTTGCGGGCGATGACCTCGGCCAGGGCCAGGGCGTCGCTGAGCGCCTCGCCGGGTTCCGCCAACCGGTCCACGAGACCGAGGCGATGCCCCTCCTCGGCATCGACGGGCTGGGCAGTCAGCGCCATGAGCATGGAAGCGCCCATCCCGACCCGGCGGGGAAGCCGGAGCAGGGCGCCGGCCGCGGCGTAGAGGCCGACCCCCGCTTCGGGGATCCCGAGCCGGGCCCCCCGGGCGACCACGATCACGTCGCAGGCCAGGGCGATCTCCAGCCCGCCGGCCAGGGCGAAGCCTTCCACGGCGGCGATGAGCGGCTTCTTCGGCGGACGGCGGACGATGCCGGCGAAGCCGCGATCGGGGTGGACGGGGAACTCGCCTTTGGCGAAGCCCTTCAGGTCCATTCCCGCCGAGAAGCCCCGCCCCGCACCGGTGAGCACCCCGACGGCCAGGTCGGGGTCGGCGTCCAGGCGCTCCAGGGCCCCGGCCATCGCCATGGCCGCCTCGCGGTTGACGGAGTTGCGGGCGTCGGGACGATTCAGGGTGATCAGGAGGACGGCACCCCTCGTCTCGGTCAGGACGGGCGCAGCGTCGTCGGCCATGGTCGGCTCCTTTGTCTCGGGGGACGCTGCACTGTGTTCGTCCTGGCCAGCTGACGTCGAGTCGGGGCTCCTGCCTTGGAGCGGAGCCCTTTAACCCTTACGCTGGTCTTGCTCTCCAAAAGCTGCCATCGAACCAAGGAGCGAACTCATGCGTCGTATCACCCGTGTGCTGGCCTCCGGTGCGGCGATCGTCGCCACCGCCAGCCTGCTCTCGCTGACACCCGTCCTCCAGGAAAGGGAGGGGACGGCCACCCCGCTGGCGGTCAAGCTGGCCAGCGCGGGCACCTACTCGCCCGACGTGGACCGGATCATCGTCAACTCAAAGGGCGTGGCCCAGAACGAATCCAAGGACAGCAACCGGACGGTCTACACCTTCCCGATGTACGCGCTGGGCACCGGCGAGGAGATCGGAACGATCACGGACGACGTGGGGCTGACGCCGGTCCCCGGGGTGGTTGACGTCATCACCACCTTCCGCTTCGCCGACGGCGAGATCGTCACCCACGCCATGGTCAGCATCTCCCAGGATGCCCAGAAGCCTGGTTGGATCGTGGTCGGCGCCCGGCCCGAGAAGGACACCATCACCAAGGCCACCGGCGCCTACGCGAGCCGGACGGGCCGGGTGGCGGTCTCGGGTGTCAACAACGTCCAGAAGTTCCCGGGCGAGATCTACCAGGACGACTTCTGGGTCATCGAGCTCAGCAAGTAGCTCGCCCCACCTCTGGCGAACCCCCGGTTCCGTTCGGTGCCGGGGGTTCGTCGCGTCCGGCGTCCGGCGTCCGGCGTCCGGCGTCCGGCCTCCCGGCTTGACCCATGAGAAACCGGGAATTGCCAGGTCCCTCGCTACGTTTAACTCGTAACCAGAAGATTTCTTGATAGTGAGGC
>CAZCVW010000101.1:0-1210 GCA_964502185.1 uncultured Burkholderiales bacterium | reverse complement strand
GCCAGGTCCCTCGCTACGTTTAACTCGTAACCAGAAGATTTCTTGATAGTGAGGCACTCAATGTCTGACGTCGGAACCCGTTCCCTGCCCCTCCTTCCCCTCCCCAACGGGGTAATCCTCCCGTACATGGTCGTCCCCCTCTCGCTGGAGAGCGAGGAGGCCGTGGCCGCCGCCGACGCGGCCGCCCTCAACGGTGGGCAGTTGGTGCTCGTCCCGCGGCTCGACGTCGAGGGCGGCGGGCACCGCTACGCCAAGGTCGGCACCGTGGCCCAGATCGAGGAAGCCGGCCGGCTTCCCGGCGGGAAGCGGGCCGTCATCGTGCGCGGCCTCGGGCGGGCGCACGTAGGACCCGTGGTTCCCCCGTCGGGGCCGACCGCCGTGTGGTTGCCGGTCGAGCCCGTCGTGGAGCGCATCGGTGAGGCCACCGAGCGGGCCCGCGAACTGGCGCTGGAGTACCGGCTGGTGGTCGAGGCGATCCTCGAGCACCGTCGCGCCGGCCCGCTGGCCGAAGCCCTGCGGGGCATCACCGACCCGGGCGAGATGGCCGATACGGCCGGGTACTCGCCCGACCTCAACCTCGAGCAGAAGGTCGAACTGCTGGAGACGACCGAAGTCGAGGCGCGCCTCCAGAAGGTGCTCGGCTGGGCCCGGGAGACCCTGGGTGAACTCGAACTGCGGGCCCGCATCCGGACCGACGTGAACGAGGGCATGGAACGTCGCCAGCGCGAGTTCCTGCTTCGCCAGCAGATGGAATCCATCCGCAAGGAGCTGGGCGAAGACGGCGACGACGTGGCCGGCGGCTACCGGACCAAGATGGCCGAACTGGCCGAGCGTAACGCTCCCCTCCCGGTGGTCGAAGCCGTGGAGCGGGAGATCGACCGGCTGGAGCGCACCAGCGAGCAGAGCCCCGAGCACGGCTGGATCCGGACGTGGCTCGACCGCATCTTCGACCTGCCGTGGGGACAGCGGTCCGACGACCGTCTCGACCTCGCCGAAGCGCGGGAGATCCTCGACGCCGACCACACCGGCCTCTCCGACGTGAAGGAGCGGCTGATCGAGCACCTTGCAGTCCGCAAGCTGCGGCGCGAGCGGGGGCTCGACGAGGTCGACCGCGACGCACCGGCCAGCGCCCGGCGCGGCTCCGGAGCCATCCTGGCCCTGGTCGGCCCGCCCGGCGTGGGCAAGACCTCGCTCGGCGAGTCGGTGGCCC
>CAZCVW010000100.1:0-10074 GCA_964502185.1 uncultured Burkholderiales bacterium | reverse complement strand
CAGGCCGGCCGCCGGGAGGCTGAGGAGCTGGCCGAACTGCAGGCCGAGCTCGTCCACTCGATCGAGATCCACCTGGCCGACGAGCCCGTCGCCGAGCCGGTCCGCAGCTAGCTCCCCCGCTGGTCGCGCAGGTAGCGCTCCAGCTCGGCGGCCAGCGTCTCGCCGTTGGGGAGATCGTTCTCGTCGATCTGGTCGTCGTCCCGCTCCTCGAGTTGCTGCACGTAGGCGGCGACATCGGGATCGGACGAGACCAGGTCGTTGACCCGCTGCTCCCAGGCCACCCCCGCCTCCACGAGGTCGCCGACCCCGACGGGAAGAGCGAGCAGGTCGGCGAGACGCTCGATGAGCGCCCTCGTCGCCTTCGGGTTGGGCGGGCTGGCCACGTAGTGGGGGACGGGCGCCCACAGCGACACCGACGGCATGTCCGCCGCCCGGCAGGCGTCGTGCAAGACCCCGACGATCCCGGTGGGGCCCTCGTAGCGGGAGTGCGAGAGCCCCAGGCGCTCGATGACTTCGGGGTCGGCGGCCGTGCCGGTCAGGCGGATCGGCCGGGTGTGGGGCACGTCGGCCAGGAGAGCGCCCAGCGTCACGACCATCTCGCAGCCGGTCTCCTGGGCCACGTCGAGGATCGACGAGCAGAACGTCCGCCACTTGAGGTTCGGCTCCACGCCCGACAGGAGGACGATGTCCCGGCCGACCTCTTCGATGTGGGCGGAGAAGACGTCGTTGGCCGGCCAGGAGATCTGCCGGCTGACCCCATCGACCAGCGTGACCTGCGGACGGGTGGAGGAGAAGTCGTAGAACTCCTCCGGGCCGATCTCGGCGAAGCGCCTGGCCCCCCAGCGGTGACGGAGCCAGGCGACCGCCCCGGAGGCGGCGTCGGCGGCGTCGTTCCAGCCTTCGAAGGCGGCCACCATGACCGGGCGCTGCAGCCGTGGGCGGTCGGTCCAGATCACTGGTTCCACAGGCCCACCCTACCCACCCGGCGTTCTGGCCACCCGGTTGCGAAGGGTGCCGACGCCCTCCACGGTCACCTCGACCACGTCCCCGTCGAGCAGGAAGCGCGGGGGTGTCCGGGCCGCCCCCACGCCCCCCGGCGTGCCGGTCAGGATCACGTCGCCTTCGGCCAGGGTGACGCCCCGGGACAGTTCGGCCACGAGCCGCGGGATCGAAAAGACCATCTCCGACGTGTTCGACGCCTGCACCACCTCACCGTTGAGCCGCGTCTCGATGGCCAGCGAGCACGGGTCGCCGATCTCGTCCAGCGAGACGAGTTCAGGCCCCAGCGGGCAGAAGGTGTCGAACGACTTAGACCACGACCACTGGCCGGTCACGTACTGGTGGTCGCGGGCCGAGACGTCGTGGGCGCAGGTGAGCCCGGCGACCACGTCCAGGGCCCGGTCCTCCGGCACGTCGCGGCACGTGCGGCCGATCACCACGGCCACCTCACCCTCGTAATCCGGCTGGGTGACATGTACAGGGACGACGATGGTGTCCTCATGGCCGATGACCGCATGGCGCGACTTCATGAACACAGTCGGTACCGTCGGTATCTCGCGCCCGGTCTCGGCGATGTGATCGCGGTAGTTGAGCCCGATGGCCCAGACCGTTGCGGGCCGGGGGAGAGACGATCGCATGAAGACCTCCTTGTGCCGGGCAAAGACCTACTGGGGCCGTCCGGACACGGCGGCCCCGGCTGCTAAAATTGAGGTGCTCCAGCAGGTTCCGGGGCTACCGCTGGAGAACGGTGCCATGCGGTGCGGGTCGATCCATTCCCTTTTCGCCGATATGCCCTAGGGTTTGCCGGCAGCACGCAGCCGATCGCCTCGAAGCGCCGCGAAACTTTCGATTAGGACGGCGTGCTGACTGATGACCATGGAAAGTCGCATCCCGACGAACCCGGGGCAAACGGGCCAGACCAGAGGGCTCCACGTGGCCCCTCAGACGATCGACGTCCACGCGTTCGCGGCGGCCTTCGACGCCATTGTCGACAACATCGAGACGGTCATCAAGGGCAAGACCGATGTGGTCCGCCTCGCCCTCGTGGCCATCTTCTGCGAAGGGCACATCCTCTTCGAGGACGTCCCCGGCACGGGCAAGTCGATGCTCGCCCGGGCCATCGCCGAGTCGATCAAGGCCACCTCCAACCGGGTTCAGTGCACGCCCGACATGTTGCCCGGTGACATCACCGGTTCGTCGATCCTCGACCAGAAGAAGGGCACGTTCGAGTTCCGGCCCGGCCCCGTGTTCACCAACGTGCTGCTGTCCGACGAAATCAACCGGGCCACCCCCAAGACCCAGTCGGCGCTGCTCGAGGCCATGGGCGAGCGCCGGGTCTCGGCCGACGGCGTGACGTACGACCTGCCCCGACCGTTCCTGGTGCTGGCCACCCAGAACCCCGTGGAGCAGGCGGGCACCTTCCCCCTCCCCGAAGCCCAGCTCGACCGGTTCCTGTTCAAGCTGTCGATGGGGTACATGACCCGCGACGTCGAGTTCGAGGTCATGTTCGACAACTCGACCCATTTCTCCATCGAGGACATCGGCGCCGTCGTCGACACCGAAACGGTGCAGGCCATGATCCGCTTCGCGGCGGAGGTCGAGGTGTCCCCCGAGGTCGGCTACTACATCGTCGACCTGGTCCACGCCTCCCGGAAGGACCCGGCGGTGGCCTTGGGCGGCAGCCCCCGGGCGGCTATCGCCATGCTGCGGGCCGGGCGATGCCTGGCCGCCTCCGACGGCCGGATGCACGTCTACCCCGACGACATCCGGGCGGTCCTCGGCCCGGTCATGGCCCACCGCATCATGCTCAACCCCGACGCCATTCTCCGGGGGGACAGCATCGAGGGCGTGATGGAGCGCATGACGGCCTCGGTCAAGCCCCCCATGTCCGCTCGAGGCCGCGACAAGAAGCCGGTCGAGGCTTAGCCGTGCCCGCGCGTCCCGGTCGGCGCCAACGGCGCCCGGCTGGCGCGCCCTCGCAACATGAGGGCAGGCGCAAGCTGCTGGTCGCCTTCGACCGCGTCACCGACGCGCTATCGCCCAGTGCCATCCGCCGCCGAGCGGAGAACCTCAACCGCAAGCTCGGTATCACCCGCTCGGGTCAGATCGCCCTCGTCGGGTTCGTGATCCTGTGGATCATGGCCCGGGTGGTGGCGGGCACCGCCATGTACCTCTTCGCCTACGGCCTGCTGCTGCTGGTGGGGATGAGCTACCTCATCGCCCCCCGGAAGCTGCGCCTGACCGGCGAGCGGGAAGGCCTCTTCCCCCGGGCCCAGGAGGGCGACCGCCTCGACGTCGAGGTGAAGCTCACCGCCAAGCGGCGGGTGTCGACCTTCGTGCTCGAGGAGCGCGTCCCGGAGCGGCTCGGGGCCCCGGTGCGGGTGCCGATCGCCAAGTTGCCTTCCGGTCAGACGGTCTCGCACCGCTACGGCCTGCGCTGCGCCCGCCGGGGCGTCTACCAGATCGGCCCGCTGGTGGCCGTGGCCGGCGACCCCCTCGGCCTCGCCCGCCGGGAGACGCTGGTGGCCGAACCCTTCGAGCTGCTGGTGCACCCCCGCCTCGATCTCGTCTCCGACCGGCCGCTCACCCGGCAGTTCGAGGATCCGCCCATCCGGCCGCCGGTGTCGAAGCCGTGGCCGAGCGGCATCGAGTTCTACGGGATGCGCGAATACGTACCCGGCGACGACCTGCGCCGCATCGTGTGGCGGGCCAGCGCCCGGACCGGCAAGGTCATGGTGCGGGAAGCCGAGCAGGGCATCACCGACCACATCACCCTGATCCTCGACACCGACCGCGGCTCGCACTCGCGCGACGGCGAGGGCGTGTCCGAGAGCTTCGAGACGGGCATCCGGGTGGCCGCCTCCCTCGGGGTCCGCCACCTGCGGGAGGGCTACGAGCTCCGCTGCGAGACCAACGGCGGGGCGCTCACCCGGCGGCTGCGGGGCGCCGCTTCCCAGCTCATGCTGCTCGACTCGCTGGCCCGCCTGGAACTGTCCCGCAAGCCGCTGTCCGAGGTGATCATGCGGCTCGTCACCTCGCCCCGGCGCGACGCCCACAACGTTCTCATCACCCCTCGGCTCGGCCACCTGGAAGCGTCGCAGCTACGCCTCCTGCTCAACACGGGCGTGTCGATCCTCGTGGTCGCCCTGTTGTGGAACGACGAGCACGCCGACACGATGGGCACCGCAGCCGCGCTGGGCTGCCAGGTCGTCGGGCTCCACCCGGGCCAGGACCTGTCCACCGCCCTGGCCCACGGGGTGGGAGCGGGGAGCCGGCGTTGACGCCCTCCGAGCTCGAGACGCTCGAGCACGGTGCGCTGGAACACCTGGCCGAAGAAGAAGGCCACGTCGAGGCCGACCTCGACGCGGCCGCCGCCGGCTACCGCGACGACGAACCCGAGGAACGTTCGCCGCTGCGGCTCGCGGTGGCCATGGCCTTCCCCACGCTCGCCGCCGCCGTCATGACCGGCGGCGTCTTCATCGACGCCGACGCCCGTGTCTACGCCGCCGTGGCCGGCCTCATGGGCGTAGCGTTGGCCGTCGCCGCCTCCCGGCTCCGCTCGCCGCTGGCCTCCAACGCGGCGGTCATCATCGGGCTGTTCTCCATCGGGCTCCTCATGGTGGTGCCGGCCGGGCTCGGCAACGTCGCCTCCGTGCGCAAGCTGGCCGCCCAGGCCGCCGCCTCCGGCGATGTGCTCCGGCCGCCCGTCGAGCTCACCGCCGGCTGGCAGGCGATCCTCGGCTGGCTGATGGGCATCGTGGGCTTCGCCGCCGCCTGGGTCGCCCTGGTGGTGAAGAAGCCGGCCATCGGCCTGCTGCTGCCCCTGCCGGTGGCCGCCATCGCCGGCATCTCCGTCCCCGAGTCGGACCAGGTGGCCAGCGGGCTCGTCACCCTGGTGCTCTTCGCCATCGGCCTCGGTGTGCTCTCCGGCTCCCAGCCGGGGGACGGGCCGGAGAGTGACTCGGCGAAGCTGCCGCCGGGTTACGAGGTCCGCCGCGCCCTGCGGGCCCTGCCCATCCTGGCCATCGTCACCGCCGGCCTCTACGGGTTGGCCCAGACGGACTTCCTCTTCCCCGACCCGGCCATCGACCCGGCCCAGGAGCCCCAGAAGCCGAAGACGGTGCCGCTCTCCGAGGTGACCGACCGGGTGCTGTTCACCGTCGACGCCCAGATCTCCGGGCCGTGGCGGGTCGGCAGTCTCGACGTGTACGACGGCAAGGACTGGCGCCTGCCCGCCTTCTCCGAGTCGGAACTGGCCGATGTGCCCCGCAGCGGCGTCGTGAACGCCGAGTACCCGCCCGGGGTGAAGGCCAGCTTCACGGTCGCCGGCCTCGGTGGCACCGTCCTGCCCGGCCTGCCCAACACCGTCGGCATCGTGGCCGAGGGCCCGAAGCTGGCCTATGACTCCCGCTCGGGCAGCATCCGGGTGGCCCAGGGCCAGATCCAGGCCGGACTCAAGTACACGGTGGCGGCCGCCGCCCTGCCCAAGGTCGACGACCTGCGAAAGGTGACGGCCACCCCGCCCCAGCCGGTCGCCCGCTTCACGGAGATCCCGCCGCCGCCCCCGGCCGTCGTGGACCTCATCAACCAGTCGCCCAAGGACTCGAAGTGGGACCAGTTCGACTTCCTGCGCAACTACATCCTGGCCAACGTGACGGCCACGGGGACGGGCCTGCCGACCAGCGTCCCGCCCGAGAAGGTGCAGGACATGATCTCGGGCTCCAAGGAGGCTTCGCCCTACGAGATCGTGGCCGCCCAGGCGATGCTGGCCCGCTGGGCCGGGATCCCGTCCCGCATCGGCTACGGCTTCGACGGCGGCGAACTGATCGCCACGACCGATGGTGGCGGCAAGCTGGAGATCCGGCCCCGCAACGGCGCCAGCTTCCCCGAGGTGTACTTCCCGACCTACGGCTGGCTGCCGGTCATCGGCACGCCCCAGAAGGCCAAGCCGACGGTCGGCGGCGACCCCTCCACCCAGCAGCAGGACCCGAGCGTGCTGCCCTCCGACGAGATCCAGGTCGGGCTGTTCGTGCCGATCCTGGTGCCGCCGGACTCTGTGCTCTTCGAGCAGATCCGCCAGGGCGTGTTCATCGCCATCCCGGTGCTGCTGCTCCTGTTCCTCGGGTACACGACGTACCCGGCGCTGCGGAAGGCTCTGTCCCGGAGCCGGCGTCGAACGGCCGCCCGGCGGGTGGGCCCGCGCGCCCGGATCGCCCTGGCCTACGCCGACTGGCGCGACCTGACCACCGACTACGGGTACCGGCACGACACCGAGACGCCGCTCATGTTTCTCGACCGCGCCGCCTCGGACCCGGAGCACACCGAACTGGCCTGGCTCGTCACCCGCGGCCTGTGGGGCGACCTCCAGGACGAACTCGACGACGAGAAGGCGACCTGGGCCGAGGAGCTGTCCCGGTCGCTACGACGCCGCCTCGGCCAGGCGCACCCCGCCCCCGTCCGGTTCATCGCCCTCGTCTCCCGGCTGTCGCTGCGCCACCCCTACGCCCCCGAACTCGTGCAGTTCCTGCGGGAGCGCCCCGAACGGAAAGAGCCGCCGCCGCGCAAGGAGGTCGAACGTGTTGCCTAGCCGGACGAACCTGCGGGGCGTCGCCGCCGGCCTCGCCGTCGCCCTCCTCGGCGCGGGCTGCGTCGACCAGGACCCGCCGGGGGTGGGCGTGCAGAAGCTGGCCGCCGACATCGTCTTCGGCGTGAAGGAGGCACCGCCCGACGCCCCGCCGGCCAACGTGAACCCCGGCCCAGCGGGCGACTTCGACCCGGTCACCTTCGTGCCGGTGTCGCCTCCGGCGAGCTCGCTGCCGGGCCAGTCCTCCATCGGCACGCCCCGGCCGCCCCGGCCGCCGATCAGCCGCCTGCCCCGGCCGACGCCGCTCAACCCGAACAGGTCGCCCTGCCCTCCGGCCGCTCTCACGGCCTTCCCGGCCACCGAGGCGGGGCTCAACATCACGGCCCTGCCGACCGAGGGCCAGTACCGCTGGAAGCGCCAGGGCACCCAGACGGTGGCCACCCTGCCCGGCATCACCCTGCCGGTCGGCGGTTTCGAGCAGCGGCTCGTCCGCAACGTGAAGAAGGTCTCCGACACCGAGTACAGCTTCGAGACGGTCCAGCCGGAGCTCGGGACGGGCATCACCGTGCTCCAGACGTTCAAGGTGAAGACCGAGGCCGTGAGCCGGTCGGTGGAGCCGCCGGTCGAGAGCCTCCCGGTCGCGCCGCCGGCGCTGCCGGTCGAGCCTCCCGTCGACCTGCCCGTCGAGCGACCCAACGTTCCGACCACCCGGGTCGGCGACCCGGAGCGCGGCATCTCGCTGGCGCGGATCGAGCGGGTCGACGCCCAGGGCAACTCGTCGGTGCTCGAGTTCACGCCCGCCGTCCTGTACCTGCCGCTCCCGATCGAGCCGGGCGAGTCGTTCAGCTCGGTCGGGATCGACCCCCGCACCGGCCAGGTCTTCCAGAACCAGGCCCGGGTGCTGCGCCGGGAACGGGTCGACGCCTGCGGCGACATCGTCGACGGCTGGGCCGTGGAGTCGACCCAGACCTTCTCGGGTTCGGGCACGGCGACGCGCACCTACCGCTACATCATCGCCCCGCAGCTCGGCGGCGTCATCATCTCCGAGGAACTCCACGTGGCCGCGGCCACGGGCAACACCGACGTGACCTTCAGCCTCGGCCAGCTCAAGCCGGCGGCGTTGCCGGTCCAGCAGGGTTCGTAGGGCGAAGCGTCGTGACCGCGTCCCGCAAGACGGTCCTGGTGTGGTTCGCGGCCACCTTCGCGGTGCTCGCCTTCACCCAGTTCCTCTTGCCGGGGACGGGGACGGGGGGCCGCGGCACCCCGGCCGCCATCCTCTTCCAGGGCGTCGTCTTCGGCCTCGTCAGCGCCCTGACGGCCACCGGGCTCATCCTCATCTACCGCACCCTCCGCGTCGTGAACTTCGCCCAGACGGCCATCGGGGCCGCCGGGGCGACGCTCACCTTCGAGTTCGTGCGCTTCACCCCGGTGCCGTTCCCGATCGCCTTCGCGCTCGGACTCGCCCTCTCCGCCCTGGTCGGCGTGGCCCTCGACGTGGCGCTCATCCGGCGGTTCTTCCGGGCGCCCCGGCTCGTCCTCACGGTGATCACCATCGTGGCCGCGGGATTCCTGGCCCAGACCATCCCGGGCATCATCAGCCGGCTCACGATCTTCCCGTCGGCCGCCGAGCGGGACATCACCAGCACCCTCGGGGCCGAGTCGATCCGCGACCAGCTGCCGTTCCCCGGCTTCAACTTCACCGTCGGCGGGTTCAAGCAGAACTTCGGCTTCCCCGAGGTGTTCGCCATCGAGGTGGCGCTCCTCGCCCTGCTCGGCATGGCCATCTTCTTCCGGTACACGCGCTCGGGTGTGGCCGTGCGGGCCATGGCCGAGAACACCGAGCGCGCCGCCCTCCTCGGCATCAGCGTCGGCCGCCTCTCCACCATCGTATGGGGCCTGGCCGGCCTCCTGGCCGGCGCCAGCGTGACGCTCACCGGGACGCTGACCACCCCGTCGGTGGCGGGCGGCTTCGCCCCCGGCATCCTGCTGCCGGCCCTGGCCGCCGCCGTGGTCGGCCGGATGCGCAACATCCCGGCCACCGTGGCCGCCGCCATCGGCATCTCCGTGGTCACTCAGGCCGCCCGCTTCTCGCTGCCCGAAGACCGGGCGCTCATCGACCTAGGCCTGTTCCTCATCGTGGCCATCGGGCTGCTCGTCCAGCAGCGCAAGACTCTCCGCGGCGGCGACGAGGTGGCCAGCGCCTGGCAGGCCTCCGAGGAGCAGCGGCCCATCCCCAAGGAACTCCTCGGCGTCACCGCCGTGCGGGTCACCCGCCGGGTGCTGATCGTCCTCGGCCTGATCGGCGTGGCCATCTACCCGTTCATCACCTCGGTGGCCCAGACCAACCTGGGCGGCGTCATCGCCCTCAACGCCATCGTCGCCGTGTCGCTGGTGGTGCTCACCGGCTGGGCCGGGCAGGTCAGCCTCGGGCAGTTCGCCTTCGTGGCCATCGGCGCCGTCGTCGGCGGGGCCCTCACCGCCCGGACGGGACTCAGCTTCTGGCTGGCCGTGCCCCTGGCCACCGCCTTCACCGGCGCCTTCGCCGTGGTGGTGGGCATCCCCGCCCTGCGCATCCGGGGCCTGTTCCTGGCCGTCACCACCTTCGGCTTCGCCGTGGCCGTCCGCTCGGTGCTGTTCAACCCGCGCTACTTCGACTGGCTCCTGCCCGACGAGGTCGAGCGGCCCAGCCTGTTCTTCTTCGACTTCGAGGACGAGAAGTCGATGTACTACCTGTGCGTCGCCGCCCTGGTGGCCGTCATCGTCCTCGTCGTCAACCTGCGCAAGAGCCGCTTCGGCCGGGTGCTCATCGCCCTGCGCGAGTCGGAGGCCAACGTGCAGGCCTTCGGCGTGACCGTGGCCAAGACCCGGCTGGCCGCCTTCGCCTTCTCCGGCGCTCTGTGTGGCTTCGCCGGCGTGATCTTCGCCCACCAGCAGCGGGGCGTGAGCGCCAACTCGTTCGAGGCGGCGGCCAGCGTCGACATCTTCGTGCTGGCCGTGCTCGGCGGCATCGGGTCGGTCAACGGCGCCCTGCTCGGCTCCCTGTACATCAACTCCACCCGGTACTTCATCACCACGCCCCTGTTCGCCGGCCTGGTCGGCCCCGGGGGGACCCTCCTCATTCTCTACGCCGCCCCGGGCGGGCTCATCTCGCTGGTGTCGCAGATCCGCGACGCCGTGCTCCGAATCGTGGCCCAGCGCCGCCAGATGGTGGTGCCGAGCCTGTTCGCCGACTACGACCCCGAGGCCCTGGAGCGCCGGTTGATATCGCTGGCCGAGCCGGCCACCGGCAGCGGGCTGTCGGCCCTGCCCGCCCGCGCCCGCTTCAGCCTCGACTCCATGCTGTACCAGGGCAAGGGCGTGCGGGTCTTCGGGCGCACCGACGACGACAAGCCCACCAAGGAAGCCGCCGCCTTCGGGGCCGCCGCCCAGCGGGCGACCGACGACGCGTCCGCGGCAGAGGTGGCGGAAGAGGCGGCCACTGCGATGATGGC
>CAZCVW010000099.1:0-10075 GCA_964502185.1 uncultured Burkholderiales bacterium | reverse complement strand
TCTTCGAGGAGCGGCCCATGCTGGAACTCGCCCAGGAACTCGGTGTCACCGAGTCCCGGGTCTCGCAGATGAAGACCGAGGCGCTCGCCCTCCTCAAGGAGGGCATGGAGAGCCAGCTCGAGCCCGACGCAATGGGCGGCTCGCTTCCGGACCGGGGCCGGGTGGCCCGCCGCAAGGCGGCCTACTTCGCGGCCGTGGCGTCCGGCTCGAGCTACCGCGACCGGCTCGAGGCGCGCCCCACGACGGCCGTCGGTTCCCTCGTCAAGACCGCCTGAGGTTTCCTCAGGTCACACCGTCCCCTTCCGATAAGGGGTGCGGGCCGCAGGAAGCAGCCCGAGTTTCGACCCAATCAAGGAGGAAACAATGGGTCTCCGCATTAACAACAACATTGCCGCCATGAACGCCTACCGGAACCTTTCGGTGACGGACGGCCAGATGAGCAAGAGCCTCGAGAAGCTGTCGTCGGGCTTCCGGATCAACCGGGCCGCCGACGATGCCGCCGGCCTCAGCATCAGCGAGGGTCTGCGGGCCCAGGTCGGTGGCCTCAAGGTCGCCGTCCGCAACGCCCAGGACGGCATCTCCGTCGTGCAGACCGCTGAAGGTGCCCTCTCCGAGGTGCACAGCATCCTGCAGCGCATGCGTGACCTGTCCGTCCAGGCCTCCAACACGGGGTCGCAGGACTCCAACGCCCGGGCCGCGGCGCAGACCGAGTTCGACCAGCTCAAGACCGAGATCGACCGGATCGGCAACACGACCAAGTTCGGGAGCACCAAGCTGCTGGACGGCTCACTCGGGGCGAGTGCCTCGGAGGTCGGTGTCCAGAGCGCCGCCAACCGGACGAGCATCGACGCCCTTGCCGCGGGTTTCGGCGAGTTCAGCATTTCCATCGCCGGTGGCGCGGCCGCCACGGTGGACCTTGGTGGTGTCGACCTCGGCGCCGATCCCGCGGCCTACTCGTCGGCCCTGGCCACCCGTGTCCGCAATGCCTTGACCACCGCGGGCTACACGACCGCCCAGGTCAACGCCTTCGGGGTCTCGGTGACCGACGGCGACGGCGACGGCGCGTGGACCGTCAGCTTCAAGAGCAACGAGGCCTTCACCACGGCCGACGTTGACGCCGGTTCCGTGGCGCTCCTCGGCATGACGGCCAGCGCCAACGCCGTCTCCGGCAGCGGCGGCGTCTTCCAGGTCGGGGCCAACAACAGCGGTGGCGGGGACGACCAGATCAGCGTCGCCATCGGCGATGTCCGCACGTCGGCTCTGGCCAGCGGCGTCCTCGGTGGTGTCAGCGCCAAGATCGCGGCGGGCACGGCCTCGGCGATCGACGACGTCGACAGCGCCATCACGGCGGTGTCGACGGCCCGAGCCAACCTCGGTGCCTACCAGAACCGGTTCGAGCACACGATCTCGAACCTGTCGGTCACGTCGGAGAACCTCTCCGCCTCCGAGAGCCGGATCCGGGACACGGACATGGCCCAGGAGATGGTGGCGTTCACCCGCAGCCAGATCCTCACCCAGGCCGGCACCGCCATGCTGGCCCAAGCAAACCAGGCGCCGCAGCAAGTGCTGCAGCTCCTCCGGTAGGACGCACTGAACGGGGGCGGCCCGTAATGGGCCGCCCCCGCTTCAGGCGGACGATCTCATGGATCTTCCTCCGATTTCCTTCCCGAAAGCCCTCGCCCGGCCGGCCCCTGAGCCGGCCACCGGCGCGCCCTCAGACCGGGTCGCCCGCGGGGAAGAAGCGCCGCGGTCGGCGGCGCCCAGCTCACGGGTCGGGGTTGAGATGGACCGGAGCCACGGCCTACCAGTTGCCCGCCTGATCGATCTCCGCAGTGGCCTGGTCATCTCCCAGACGCCCTTCGAGCAGGTGCTCGACGTGGTCGCCGGCCTCATGGAACTCATCCACAGAAAGGAGCTGGGCGATGGCGACGGGCAGAGTTGACGGCCTCATCAGCGGGATGGATACGACGACCATCGTCTCCCAGCTCATGTCGCTGGAACGCCTTCCGGTCACCCGTCTCGAGGCGAAGAAGAGCCAGGCCAACGCCATCATCGGTATCTACCAACAGCTCAATACCAGGTTCTCCGCCCTCCAGGGCGCCGGCCTGGCCCTGGCCCGCACCACGGACTGGCGGACGATGCGGGCCGTTTCGAGCGACGCCACCGCCGTCTCCGCCAGCGCCACTTCCGCGGCCCAGGCCGGCGGCCTGAGTTTCAAAGTCACCCAGCTGTCGCGGGCGGGCGCCGTCGCCTCCTCGGGCACGGTGGCCTCCGGGAACGTCGTCGTCGCCACTGGCCGGTTCCTCGTCTCGAAAGGCGCCGACCAGATCGGCTTCGCCAGCCTCGGCTCGGGATCGGGCCTCTCGCTCGGCGCCCACACCATCGAGGTGACCGAGGCGACGACCGCGGCCGTCAAGTCCGGTACCAGCGCCCTGGATGTGTCCACCGATCTGGGCGCCGGGGGCACGGTCCAGATCACCGTCGACGGCCAGGCCCGGACGTGGAACATCGCCGGCGGGGTCTACAACACCCGCGAAGCGCTCGCCGCCGCGGTACAGGCGGCGGCCGATCAGGCCGGCGCCGGCGAGGTCGCCGTCTCCGTCGGTTCCGACGGCGCGCCCCGGATCGCCACGACCCGGGAAGGTAGCGCCGCCACCCTCACCATCACCGGAGGGACGGCCGTCGCGGCGTTGAAGCTGACGGATCTGTCCGCCGCGACCGGCGAAGCCGGTGAGGTTGTCGTCGACGGCACCACCATCGCGATCACCGACGCCAAGGCGGGCGAGACGAACAGCCTGGCCGGCGCCAACGGCACAGTCGACATCGTGTTCTCCGGCGGCCTGCGCAAAGGCACGGTTACCGCCACCAACGTCGATACCGGCAACGGCAGCCTCGACACCCTTGTCTCGGCGGTGAACGGGGCCAACGCCGGCGTCACCGCCGCCGCCGTCAAGGTCGGGACAGACAGCTACCGCCTGCAGCTCAGCTCCACGACCACGGGCGCCGCCTCGAATGTGTCCACCAGCACCGCGGGCCTGGCCGGATTGGGGAGCTTTGGCGTGGTGCAGGCCGGGCGGGACGCCAAGATCCTCGTCGGGGAAGGTGCCGGCGCCTACGAGGTGTCGTCGGCTACCGACTCGATGACCGGCGTGCTCGCCGGGGTGACGTTCTCGCTCAAGAAAGCGGACCCCGACACCACCGTCACCGTGACGGTGAGCCGCGACGCCGAGGCGCTGGCCGACAAGGTCCAGGCCCTGGTCGATGCGGCCAACGGCGCGCTGAGCTATATCAAGGCGCAGGCCGCCTACGACCCCGCCACCAAGAAGGCCGGCGCCCTGTTGGCCGACGGCCAGGCGCGCCGGCTCCAGGACCAGGTACTCCGGGCGGTGAGCGACGCGGTCGGGCAGAGCAGTCTCGGCTCGGCCGGATTCGCCGGTGTCAGCCTGGCCCGGGACGGCAGTGTGTCCTTCGACCGGACCAAGTTCCTCGGCGCCTACGCCAACGATCCCGGAGCGGTCGAGAAGCTCTTCCGGCAGGGAGGGACGGCCGACGACTCGTCCGTGTCGTTCCTCTCGGCCGGAGCCAAGGTCCAAGCCGGTACCTACGCGGTGGACATCACCACCGCCGCCGAGCAGGCGAAGAGCGTGGGAACCGACCTCCTCGGCCTGCCGCTGGCCGCCGCGGAGACCGTCTCCGTGCGGGTGGGGGGCGTGTCGGGGACGACCGCCGCCTATGCGGCGGCCGCGGGGGAGAGCCTGGACTCCGTGGTCCTCGGCCTCAATGCCGCCTTCGCCGGCAAGGGCCTGGCCGTCACGGCCACCATCTCCGCCGGCGCCCTCGCCATCCGGACCGCCGCCTACGGGGAGGCGGCCGCCTTCGAGGTTTCCACCGACACCCCCGGGCAGACCGGCATCGCCGGCGGCGCCGCGGCCGGGGTATGGGTCGAGCACGAGGGCGTCGACGTCGCCGGCACCATCGACGGCCGGGCGGCCACCGGCGCCGGCCAGATCCTCACGGTCGGGGCCGACGACACCCGCATTCCCAGCCTGGCCCTCACCATTACCGCCACCGACCCGGGCGCCGACCTCGGGAACTTCGCCTACCAGCCCGGCGTCGCCCAGCGGCTGAACTCCGTGGCCGCGCTGGCCATCGAGTTCGGGACGGGCTCGATTTCGACCGCGATCTCCGGCCGCCAGGACTTGATCCGGGACATCGACAGCCGAATAGAGAGTTGGGACGTGCGGCTGGCCAAGCGGGAGCTGAACCTGCGCCGCCAGTTCTCGTCACTCGAAGTGGCCCTGGGCAAGCTGCGGGACCAGAGCAATTGGCTGGCCGGGCAGCTCGCGGGGCTCTCCGGCAACAACGGATAAACGAAAGGGCTCACGGATGAGCATTCAGATGATGCGGGACCGGTATCTCGGCGACAACGTGACGACGGCCTCCCCGGCCAAGCTCGTCACCATGCTCTACGACCGTCTGCTGCGCGACCTCACCCAGGCCGAAGCGGGCCTCGCGAGCAACGATCTGGCTGCCGTCAACGAGCAGCTGGTCCACGCCCAGGAGATCGTCTGGGAGCTCACGGCCGGGCTCGACCCCACCAAGTGGGCGGGCGGGCCGGCCCTGGCCTCGCTGTACCAGTTCCTCCTGGACGAGCTCATCGCCGCCAACGTCGGCAAGAACGCTGAGCTCATCGTCGCCTGCCGGATCCTCGTGGCGCCGTTGCGCGACGCCTGGCACCAGGCCGCTGCCGAGGTCGCGTCGTCGCCCGCTCGGGTGGCTGTCTCGGCATGAACGCTGTCTCGGCATGAACACTGAGATCCTGTCGCGGCTCGAGGCCTGGATCGACGCGCTCGAAGGAGCCGGGGACGACCCAGACCACCTCGACGCCGCGGCCGGGGCCCCGACCGTCTGGGCGGGGGCCCAGGGTGCGGCGGGGCCGAGCCCGTGGACGGCGGACGATCAGGTCCGGGCCCACAAGCTCGGGGAGCGGATGGTGGCGCTCCAGATCCGCTTGGGAGCCCGACGGACTGAGATTGGCCGCGAACTGGCCCAGCTCCAGACGGTGAAGCCACAGGCCCCGGCGGCTCCCGTGTTCTTCGACGCCGCGCTGTAGGCCTGAACGCTGCAGAAACTCTCCGGGGGACTCCGGGAAACACAAAAGTTTCCCAACAGAGTTCAGGTCGCGGCCTCGGCGCCGATCAGAGGGCCCGCACGGAGTGCGCCGTTGCTGCCAAGGACTGGCCGGCACGAGCGAGACGGAGAGACGGTGACCGACCTCACCGCCGCAGCCATCCACAATGCCCTGTCCGGGCTGGCCGCCCGCCAGCGCGTGCTGGCCGACAATGTGGCCAACGTGGAGACCCCCGGTTTCCGGGCCGGCCGAGTCGACTTCGAGTCGAGCCTCGCCGCCGCCCTGACGAGCGGTGACCCCGACCGGGCCACCACGTCGACGACGCGATCGACGTCGTCGGCGCAGCCCAACGGCAACAACGTCAGCCTCGACGAGGAGATCGTCAGCCTGACGGACACCGGCCTGCGCTACCAGCTCATGACCGAGGCGATGAACCAGAAGTTCCGCCTGCTGCGCACGGCCATGGGGACGCGATGATCCTCTCTGCGCCCATTTTCTCTGGACTCGCCGCCTCCGCTTCGGGACTGTCCGTCTTCCGTACCTGGATGGACGCCATCTCCGACAACGTCGCCAACATGAACACCGTCCGGCCGACCAGCGAGAGCGCCTTCCAGGCCCGCTTCGTGGTGGCCGAGTCGGTGGCCGGCGCCCCCGACCAGCCCGGCGGCGCCCGGGTGGCCGGCATCGAGTTCGGCAGCGCCGAGGGCCGGGTCGTCTACCAGCCCGAGCACCCCTTGGCCGACGCCGAGGGTCTCGTGCGTTACCCCTCGGTCGACCTCGGCGACCAGATGACGCAGCTCATGATCGCCCAGCGGGGTTACCAGGCGAACCTCTCGGTCATCGACCGAGCCCGGGACGCCTACATCCAGGCCCTGTCGCTCGGCCGCTAACCATGGCCATCGCACCGATCGGCGCCGCGAGCGCCGCCGCCACTCAATCCGTCCTGCCCACCCTCCCGTCGCTGCCCACCGTGCCCGCGGGCGAGGCCGGTGCCGCCGGTATCACCGGTGCGTCGGGGGAGAGCTTCGGTGCAAAGCTGGCCGGAGCGGTCGAGAACCTCGCCGCCACCCAGGCCACCGCCGACCGCCTAGCCGTGGATGCCGCCCTCGGGAAGCTCACCAACATCCACGACTACATGGTCGCCGCCACCGAGGCGTCGCTGGCCACGGAGTTGACCGTGGCCGTCCGCAACAAGGCGGTCGACGCCTTCAACCAGATCATGCAGATGGGGGTGTAGGCGCCGATGGCCAAGTTCGACTTCGCAGGGTGGCGGCGCCGGGGAGCGTCGGTGTGGGCCGGGTTCACCTCCGGCCAGAAGACGATGCTGGGGCTCGCCCTGGTGGGGGCCCTGATCGGCTTCCTGCTGTTCTCCAACTGGGCGGGGCAGCCGTCGTACACGGCCCTGTATTCCAACCTGCCCGCCGGTGACGCCTCGTCCATCACCGAGGAACTGGCCAGCAAGGGCATCAAGTACCGCCTGGCCGACGGTGGCGCCACCGTGATGGTGCCCCGCCAGGACGTCTACCAGACCCGCCTCGACCTCTCGGCCCAGGGTCTGCCCGCCGGCGGCTCGCCCGGGTACGCCCTGCTCGACAAGCAGGGCATCACCACGTCGGAGTTCCGCCAGCGGGTCGACTTCCAGCGGGCTCTCGAGGGCGAACTGGCCCGCACCATCGGCGCCATCGACGGGGTCGAGTCGGCCGACGTGCACCTCGTGATCCCGGCTGACGACCTCTTCACCGACGACGCCTCCAAGCCGAGCGCCTCGGTGCTCCTCCACGGCGCCCGGGGCGTCGAGTTCGCCCCCGGCCAGGTTCGGGCGATCGTCCACCTTGTCGCCTCCAGCGTGGAGGGCCTCCAGCCCGAGTCGGTCACCGTGGCCGACGGCCGCGGGAAGGTCCTCTCCGCCCCCGGTGAGGACGGGTCGGCGGCGACGGGCGACGTCCGCTCCGCGCAGACGGCCGACTTCGAAGCCGGGCTGTCCGGCTCGCTCGAGCAGATGCTCGCCCCGGTGACCGGGGCCGGCGGTGCGGTCGTGCGGGTCAAGGCCAGCCTCGACTTCGACGAGCGCTCCGTGGTCACCGAGCGCTTCGATCAACCGCAGGCCCCCGCCACCACGGCGCCGGTGCTGTCCGAGTCGACCGCCACCGAACAGTTCACCGGGTCGGGTGCCGGCGCCGCCGCCGGCGTCCTCGGCACCGACGGAGCCGCGGCCGGCGCCGCCGGCACCCCCAACGACTACAAGAAGGACCAGGCCGAGCGCACCTTCGCCGTGGGCAAGGTGACCGAGCAGGTGAAGTCCGCCCCCGGCCAGGTGGAACGCCTGTCGGTGGCCGTGCTGCTCGACACGGCCACCAAGGCCGACCCGGCCCAGATCTCCGCCCTCGTCTCCGCCGCCGCCGGCCTCGACCCGGCCCGGGGCGACGTGATCGAGGTGCGCCCGCTCGCCTTCGACCGCTCCGCCGACGCCGGCGCCGAGAAGGCCGCCAAGTCGGCCGAGTCGGCCGAGAGCAAGGCGAAGCTGATGGGCATGGTGCAGGCCGGCGGCGTGGTCCTCCTCGTGCTCGTGATCCTGTTCCTGGCCTGGCGCAGCGCCCGCAAGGCGACCGTCACCCGCTCCCCCGTGTCCCTGCCGGCCGGCTACCCGCACGATCCCCGCAGCGCTGCGCTCCATGCCCTCGAGCAAGGCCGCGAGACGGGCCCCGGAGCTCCGCTGGCCCCCGCCGCCGTCAATCCCGTCACCGCTCTGTCCCTCGGTGGAGGCGTCGCTCCCGTCGTCGAGATCCCGGCTGCTGACGAGATCGGCGATCTCATCGACCGCCAGCCTGACGAGGTCGCGCAGGTGCTGCGCGGCTGGCTCGCCGACCGGAGGAGTTGACCGGCGTGAGCTCCCTCCAGAAAGAACTGACCGGCGCCCAGAAGGCGGCCGTCTTCCTCCTCCAGATGGGAAAGGAACGCTCGGCCAAGGTACTCCGCTCCATGCGGGAGGCGGAAGTGGCCGAGATCATGTCCGAAGTGGCCCGCCTGCGCGCCGTCGACGAGACCGTCGTCGACGAGGTGATGGGCGAGTTCCGGACCCAGGCATCGACCAAGATGGCCATCACCGGCGGCGGTCTGGGCATGGCCCGGGACCTGTTGGAGGAGACGCTCGGTGAGCAGAAGGCGGCGGAGATCCTCGACCGGGTGACGGCCTCCATGGTCGAGATGCCCTTCAAGTTCCTGCGCAAGGCCGACCCCCGCCAGGTCCTTTCGTTCATCTCCGACGAGCACCCGCAGACGATCGCCCTGGTGCTCGCCTACATGACCCCCGACCACGCCGCCATGGTCATGAGCGGGCTGTCGGAGGACCTCCAGCGCGACGTCGCCCACCGCCTCGCGGTCATGGACCGGACGTCCCCCGATGTGGTCCAGCACGTCGAGCAGATGCTGGAGCGCAAGCTCTCGTCGGTGCTCCAACCTACGGAACTCTCGGCGGTGGGTGGCGTGCAGAGCCTCGTCGACATCCTGAACCGGTCGGACCGGGGCACCGAGCGCCTCATCCTCGAGGGCCTCGAACGGTCCGACGCCGACCTGGCCGACGAGGTCCGCCAGCGGATGTTCGTCTTCGAGGACATCGGCTCCCTCGACGACCGTTCGGTGCAGCTCGTGCTCCGCCAGGTCGACGCCAAGGAACTGGCGGTCGCCCTCAAGGGCGTCCGGTCCGAGGTCCGCGGCGTGATCATGCGAAACATGTCGGAGCGGGCCGCGGCCAACCTCAGCGAAGAGATCGACATGCTCGGCCCCGTCCGCCTGAAGACGGTGGAGGAATCGCAGGGCGCCATCGTCCGGGTCGTGCGGGCTCTTGAAGAGTCAGGCCAGATCGTCCTTACCCGCAGCTCGGAGGAGTTCGTTGAGTAACCCGGCGACACCCCGAACCCCGGGGAGCAGCCACCGGCCGAGGGGGCGGGTGCTGCGCGGTATGGCGGCGCCGCCGCTTCGTCCTGGCCCCCTGGTCGAACTCCCCGCCGCCGTCCCAGCCCGCTATGTCGGAGGCGCCGGCGCGGCTGATACCACGCCGGAGGAGGGTTACGCGGCCGGCTTCGCCCACGGCCACGCCGAGGGTTACGAGGAAGGCCTCGCCCTGGCCGCGGCCGAAGCCGCCGAGGGTCGGCGCCGGCTCGACCGGGCCTGGTCGGCCCTGGCCGTCGCCGCCCGGGGGCTGGAACAGCGGACCGCCCTGGAGCTCTCCGGGCTCTCCCAGGAGTTGGCCGAGACCGCCATCGCTCTGGCGGAAGCGGTGGTCGGCCGGGAGGTGGCCTGTGCCCAGTCGCCCGGGGCCGACGCCCTGGCCCGGGCCCTGGCCCTGGCCCCCTCGGGTGTCGCCGTCGTGGCCCGCCTGCATCCGGGTGACGCGGCGGTCGTGGGCGAGGGCCACCCTAAGGTTCCGGCCGGCGTGACCGTGATCGCCGACCCGTCCGTCGAGCCCGGCGGATGTCTGCTGGACGCGGGCGACTGCCGGATCGACGCCCAACTCGGTCCGGCTCTGGCCCGCGCCCGGGCCGCCCTGCTCGGTGAGGACGCATGAGCGAGCGCCCAAGCCAGGCCGGCCCGGAGGATCTGGCGGCCCCGGCTCTCACCTCCCGGCTCTCGCTGGCTCTGGACGCGGCCCGGCCCCGTCGCCGCGGCCGGGTCGTGAAGGTGGTCGGCGGCAGCCTGGAGGTAGCCGGCCTCGACGCCGCCATCGGCGATGCCATCGTGGTGGACGGGCCGGCCGGCCCGCTCGGCGGCGAGGTCGTCGCCCTCCACGGGGATCGTTGCGTCTGCATGCCGTTCGGAGAGCTCTCGGGGCTGCGGACCGGGGCCCTCGTATCGACGACGGGGCGCCCGCCCGTCATCGAGGTCGGCGCCGGCCTGCTCGGGCGTGTGCTCGACGGCCTCGGCCGGCCGCTCGACGGCCGCCCGCTG
>CAZCVW010000098.1:0-10101 GCA_964502185.1 uncultured Burkholderiales bacterium | reverse complement strand
GCCGCTCGTGGCCAGCGGCGCGGCCGGGCCGGAAGACCTTGCCGCCGCCCCGCTTCCCCGGCACGGCGCCACGCTGCTGGTGAGCCGGTCCGGGTACCCGTTCCGCCTGCGGGAGCGGGGCCAGCTCATCGCCTTGGCCCGCATCGCCGACCGCCTGTGGGAGATGCTGGAGTAGGCCGGCTCAGCGCCGGCGGTTCTGCTTGTCGGCCATGACGGCCTTGGCCATCTTCCCAAAGCGGCGCTCCTCGGCCCGGCTCTCCCGCTCGGTGCGGAGCCCCTCGGTGTGCTCGAGCTCCCGTTGCAGCTTCCCGTAGGCAGTGAGGCGCCGGGCCGGGAGGCGCCCATCGGCGATGGCGGCCTGCACCGCGCACCCCGGCTCGCGGTCGTGGGCGCAGTCCGGGAAGCGGCACGTGGCCGCGAGTTCGGCGATATCGGCGAAGGTGGCCGCCAGGCCCGTTTCGCCGGACCAGAGACCCAACTGGCGGAGCCCGGGGGTGTCGACGAGCACGCCGCCGGCCGGTAGCGGCACCAGATGGCGGGCGGTGGTCGTGTGCCGCCCCTTGTGGTCCCCGACCCGGACGTCGCCCGTGGCCAGCACCTCGGAACCGACCAGGGCGTTGGCCAGGCTGGACTTGCCGGCCCCGGACTCGCCGAGCAGGGCCGCGGTGCGCCAGCCCTCGAGATGAGCGAGGAGCCCGTCCAGGCCCTGGCCGGTGGCGACCGATGTCACGTGTACCTCGACGCCGGGGGACATGGCCGCGGCCTCGGCGGCGGCGGCTTCGGGGTCGCCGGCCAGGTCCGCCTTGGTCAGGACGAGGTGGGGTTCGGCGCCCGCTTCCCAGGCGAGCACGAAGCCGCGCTCCAGCCGGCCCGGGCGGACCGGACGGTCGAGACCCTGGACGACGAAGACCGAGTCGATGTTGGCGGCCAGGACCTGTTCGGCCGCTCCGGAGGAGTCGGCCCGGCTCAGCGTCGTGCGCCGGGGCGCCACGGCCGTGATCAAGCCGTCGGCGAGGGCGACCCAGTCGCCGGTCGCCAGCGTCGTGTCGGTCTCGACCTGTTCGATCCCGGCCCCGGTGAGGAGCAGGGCCCCGCCCCGGTCGACGCGCGACACCCGGGCCGGGACGGCCGCCGCGTCGGCCAGGCCTGAAAACCAGGCAGCCATGGAGGCGTCGTAGCCGAGGCGGGTGAGATCCACACCCTTGACCGTACGGGGCGCGACCGGGCTATGCGGCCGATTTTCCGGAATCGGGCGGAGGATCGAGGGGGGTCACCGTTCGATGACCGCTTCCACGAAGCGTTCGAGCTGGCGCAGGTTGCGGCACTCGTAGACGCCGTCGCAGTGGCGGGCGTAGCTGGAAATGACGGAGTCGCCCGTATCCCAGTAGGCCCGGGGCTCCGGGTCGAGCCAGTACAGGTGGCGGGCCTGGCGGGCGATGTCGGCCAGCACCCAGTCCTGGGTGGCGTGGTAGTTGTTCCGGGCGTCGCCCAGGATGATCACCGAGGTCTTCGGGTTGATCTCCGCCGCCCACTTCTGGTGGAACACCTCGAAGGCGTGGCCGTAGTCGGAGTGGCCGTCGACCCACACGACGTCGGCTTCCGAGTTGATGCGGCGCACCGCGTCGGAGAGGTCGGAGTTGCCTTCGAAGAAGCGGGTGACCTCGTCGATCCCGTCGATGAAGACGAAGCTGCGCACCTTGGAGAACTGGCCGGCCAGGGCGTGGACCAGCTGCAGCGTGAAGCGGGCGAAGCTGGCCACCGAACCGGAGATGTCGGCCACCACCATGATCTCGGGCTTGGAGGGGTGAGGCTTGCGGAAGCGGGGCTCGGCGGGGACGCCGCCGTAGGCGAGCGAGTGGCGGACGGTGGCGCGAAAGTCGAGGTGGCCCTTGCGGCGGTGCCGGCGGCGCATGGCCAGGCGGGCGGCCAGCGCCCGGGTGAGGGGGCCGATGGCCCGTTGCAGGGCGGCCATCTCGTCCCGGGAGGCGTGCATGAAGTCGACGTCCTCGGGCAGCTTGGTCCGCAGGGAGCGCGCCATGGCCTCGGGGCCCCGGTCGGCGACGAGGCGGCGGCGGATCTCGGCCTCCACCTCTTCCCGGAACCGGCGGATGCGCATCTCCAGCTCTTCCCGGGCCAGGCGCCGTTCCAGCTCGTCGGCGAAGCCGCCGGTCTCGGCCTCCAGCCGTGCCATGAGCCGGTCGAGGAGCGTCTCGAGGTCGAGCTGCCGGAGCGTCCGGTACAGGTAGTAGGTGCCGCCCACCGGCCGGCCCGGCTCCATGCCGGCGTGGCGGTCGACCGCCCCGGCGGCCATGCGCCGCAACGCCTCCGGGTCGAGCATCGCCTGCATCAGCAGGGCGGCCAGCTCGTCGGCCTCGCCGCCCGCTCCCCCGCCGGGCATGGACCCGGGCGTGGGCTGGCCGGAGGCCCGGTAGGCCCCCGGGTCGTCGTCGTCCCGGGCGTGGTCCCAGGGCTGGAGGGCGAAGTACACGTCGAAGACGATGTCGAACGCCTTGCGGTGGCCGACGTGCTTGACCAGCGTGGCCGCCAGCGCCGTCTTGAACGCGGCCCGGTTGTCCAGGGGCACGTGCTCGATGGCCCGCATGGCGTCGAGGTTCTCCGTCATGGAGACGGGGAGCCCGGCGGCCCGCAGCTCGTGGACGAAGCCGGAGAGGAGGTCCAGCATGCGGCCCGGGGCCGGTACTTCTGCGCAGGCTGGCGAGGGGGTGGTGGCGTCCTCCGACACCTCAGGCCTCGGCCACCTTGAGCTCCGCGCGGGCCTTCTCGATGTCACGCTGGTACTTGAGGAGCACGTGCAGCGTGCCGCCCACCACGTCGGGGGTGACCCGCTCGATGCCGAGGTGGAGCAGCGTGCGGGCCCAGTCGATGGTTTCCGAGATCGACGGCGCCTTCTTGATGTCGAGCGCCCGGATGGAACGCACGACCGCGGCGATCTGGGCGGCCAGCGTCTCGTCGATGTCGGGCACCCGGACGCGCACGATCTCCTGCTCCCGCTCGAGGGTCGGGTAGTCGAGGTGGAGGAACAGGCAGCGGCGCTTGAGGGCCTCGGACAGCTCGCGGGTGTTGTTGGACGTGAGGATCACGATGGGCCGCTGGGTACCCGTGATCGTGCCGAGTTCGGGGACGGACACCTGGAAATCGGAGAGGACCTCGAGGAGGAGCGCCTCCGTCTCCACCTCGACGCGGTCGACCTCGTCGATGAGCAGCACGACGGGGTCGGTGGCCCGGATCGCCTCCAGCAACGGGCGGGTGAGGAGGAAGGGCTCGGCGAAGATGTCGGCCTCGACGTCCTCCCAGCTCGTCTCGTGTTCCCGGTCGGCCTGGATCCGCAACAGCTGCTTCTTGTAGTTCCACTCGTAGAGGGCCTTGGACTCGTCGAGGCCTTCGTAACATTGCAGCCGGATCAGGCGAGCGCCCGTGCTCTCCGCCAGCGCCTTGGCCAGCTCGGTCTTGCCGACGCCGGCCGGGCCCTCCACCAGGATCGGCTTCTCGAGCCGGTCGGCGAGGAAGACGACGCCCGACGTGGCCTCGTCGGCCAGGTAGTCGACGGCCCGCAGAGCGCTCTGGACGGCCTCGACGGAAGCGAAGCGCTCGGCCATGGGAGTTCCCGCCTTTCTGGCGTGCGGGCCGGGTCTCGGTCCCGCCGCGCTCGGTTCAACGACGAACTACGTGCGGATCTGGCCGTCACCCCAGACGACGTACTTGTAGGTGGTGAGTTCCCGCAGCGCCATGGGACCACGGGCATGGAGCTTCTGGGTGGAGATGCCGATCTCGGCTCCGAAGCCGAACTCCTCCCCGTCGGCGAAGCGGGTGGAGGCGTTCACGGTGACCGTGCCGGCATCGACGGCTTCGACGAAACGGCGGGCGGCGGCCAAGTTGGTGGTGAGGATGGCCTCGGTATGCCCGGTGCCGTAGCGGTTGACATGGTCGACCGCCGCCTCGAGGTCGCGCACCACGGCGACGGACATCTTGAGGGCCAGGAACTCGGAGGCGAAGTCCTCTTCGGTCGCCTCGCCGATCGCGGGGACGAGGCGCCTCGACTCCCCGTCGCCGACCAGTTCGACACCCGCCGCCATGAGCGCCTCGGCGGCGGCCGGCAGGAAGGTCTCGGCCACGGCCGAGTGGACGACCAGGGACTCGGCCGCGTTGCACACGCTCGTGCGCTGCGTCTTGGCGTTGAGCACGATGTCGAGGGCCTGGCCGAGGTCGGCGGAGGAGTCGACGTAGACGTGGCAGTTGCCCTCGCCGTCGATGACATAGGGGACCTTGGCGTTGGCCAGGATCGACTGGATGAGGGCGGGGCCACCCCGGGGGATGAGGCAGTCGACCAGCCCGGTCAACTGCATGAGCTCGACAGCGGCCTCGTGCCGGACGTCCTCGACCAGGATGACGCTGTCCTCGGGCAGGCCGGCCTTGGCGGCGCCTTCCCGGAGGAGGGCGGCGACGGCCTGGTTCGACCGCAGGGCGGTCGAGGAGCCCCGCAGGAGGGCGGCGTTGCCCGCCTTGAGGCACAGGCCAGCGGCGTCGCTGGTCACGTTGGGCCGGTTCTCGTAGATGATGGCGACGACACCGAGCGGCACTCGCCGGCGCTCGATGCACAAGCCGTTGGGGCGCCGCCACCCGTCGAGTATTTCCCCGACCGGGTCGGGCAGGCCCGCCACCTGGCGCAGACCGGCGGCCATCCCGGCGATGCGGGCCTCGGTCAGCCGGAGCCGGTCGAGCGGACCGGCCTCCATGCCACCGGCGGCGGCCTCCTCGAGATCGGCGGCGTTGGCGCCCAGGATGTCGCCCGCCCGTTGTTCCAGCCGGTCGGCGGCCCCGAGCAGCGCGTCGTCCTTGGCCACGGTGGAGGCGGTGGCGAGAATCCGGGAGGCGGCCTTGGCCCGGCGGCCGAGATCGATGACCGAGGTTTCCATGTGCCCTCGAGTTTACCCTTGACCGCCCAGTCAAGTTCTGCTTGTTCCGGTCGAAACCCCCGCCGAGCCCACGGAACGAACACCCCAACTGCGGCCAAGCTTGCCACCGGATCCGGACAATTGCGGCGTAGGTTTGGGTCGAGACTTCAGTGCGCAGTGGAAACCTGAGATGCTCACCACCGGTCGATGGCGGCTGGCGATGACGGCTGGAGAGGAGCTGGGGGATGTACGGAGAGGAATACGACGACCGACACCCGGACGAAGCGTCCGCGGACGTCGTCGCCACTGTCCTCGGGAGTCTCACGGGCACGTTCGCCGTGCTCTCGATGGCCTATCTCGCGGTCCTCGGCTTTGCCGGCGGCACGGTCCCCGTCATGGGTTGGAACCTGCCGGGCGGCTTCGCCCACGGGCTGCTCTGGATGGCCGTGCTGAGCACGGCCGGCGTTGTGGTCCTCGGAGTCCTGCCGATCCTCGCGTCGATGGCGCTCTACCGGGCTCTTTCCCGGGTCGCCACCCCGACCCCGGTGCGCATCAGCCGCCCGGCGGTCCGCCAGCACGCCCGCACCAAGGCGGCGTAGGCGACCTGGATTTACTGGCCGGATTCACTGGCCGGATGCTTCAGGGCAGCACGACGAGATCATCGCGGTGGATGACCTCGTGGGGGGCGCCGTCCGGGAGTTCGGTGGTGCGGCATCCAGCCACCTTGGCCAGGGCCTCCGACCCGTAGCGGACGAGGCCCTTGGCGAAGGGCCGGCCGTCCGGGCCGATCACCTCGACGGCATCCTCGCTGTCGAAGCGGCCCTCCACCTCCTTGACTCCGGCGGGAAGGAGCGAGCGGCCCCCGTCGACCAGCGCGTGGCGGGCGCCGTCGTCGACGACGAGGCGGCCGTGCGATCCCTGGGCGAAGGCGATCCACAGCTTGCGGCTGGGAAGGCGCTTCGCCCGCGGGTGCACCACCGTGCCCACCGGGACGCCGGACAGGGCTCCGGAGATCACGTCGTCGACCTCGGCGCCGGCGATCACGGCCCGGACCCCCGACCAGGCGGCGATCTTGGCCGCGGCCAGCTTGGAGGCCATGCCCCCACTCCCCCGCTCCGTACCCGTCCCGCCCGCCACCGATTCGAGGGCGGCGTCGACCTCGGCGATCTCCTCGATGAGCGTGGCCCCGGTGTCGAGACGCGGGTCGGCGGTGAACAGGCCAGGGGTGTCGGTCAGCAGCACGAGCAGGTCGGCGCCGACCAGATGGGCGACGAGGGCGGCGAGGCGGTCGTTGTCGCCGTAGCGGATCTCGTCGTCGGCCACCGTGTCGTTCTCGTTGACGATCGGCACGGCGCCGAGGTCGAGGAGGCGCCGCAGCGTCTGGCGGGCGTGGAGGTACTGGGTCCGGTGGATGAAGTCGTACGGGGTGAGCAGCACCTGGGCGGCGACCAGGCCGTGGACGGAGAGGATCGCCGAGAAGCGCTCCATCAGCCGGGGCTGGCCGATGGCGGCCAGGGCCTGCAGGGTGCGGATGTCGGTAGGCCGGCGGGGTAGCCCCAGCGCCGGCAGCCCGGCGGCGATGGCCCCGGACGACACGAGCACCACCTCGTGGCCGGCGGCCCGGGCGGCGGCCACCTCGGCGCAGAGCTTGAGCATCGGCCCGGCGACGATCTCTCCCGTGCCGTCGGTCAGTGAGCTGGTGCCGATCTTGACGACCGCAATCACGTTCGGCGGTGTCCCTCGCCCGCGTCTTCCGTGTGGATCTCGGCGTCGGCGTAGTCGAGCTCCACCGGCCCGACCCGGACAGTGTCGCCATCCCGGGCGCCGGCCCGGGCCAGGGCCCGGTCGACACCCAGGCGCTTCAGGCGATCGGTGACGTAGCCCATGGCCTCGGCGTTGGTGAGGTCGGCCATGGCCACCACCCGCTCCGCCGACCGGCCCGAGACGCGCCAGCCGCCGTCGTCCTCCCGGTGGACGGAGAAACCTTGCTCCGGCGGGCGGTGCACGATGAAGGACTCGGCCTCGCCCTCGGATCGGCGGGCCTCGTCGACCAGGTCGCCCACCGCGTGGAGGAACGGGCTGAGGCCCTCATGAGTGACGGCCGAAAGGGTCGGGCCTTCGTAGGGGAAGGTGGCGACGTCGGCCTTGCTGCCGATCACCAGCCGGTGCCGCTCGAGAAGCTCGGGCTGGTAGCGGCCGAGCTCACCCAGCAGGATCCGCTCCTGTTCCTCCGGTCCTCGCCCCTCGACCGAGTTGAGGTCGAGCAGGAGCACCAGCACCCGGGCCCTCTCCACGTGGCGGAGGAACCGGTGGCCGAGCCCTTTGCCCTCCGAGGCACCCTCGATGAGGCCGGGCACGTCGGCGACGACGAACTCCCGCTCCTCGGTCCGGACGACTCCGAGGTTGGGGACGAGCGTGGTGAAGGGATAGTCGGCGATCTTGGGCTTGGCCGCGCTGATCGCTGCGATGAGCGTCGACTTGCCGGCGTTGGGGAAGCCCACGAGGGCGACGTCGGCCAGCAGCTTGAGCTCCAGCTTCAGCCATCGCTCCTCGCCGTACTCGCCCTGCTCGGCGAAGGCGGGGGCGCGCCGTGCATTGGACAGGAAGCGGGCGTTGCCCCGTCCGCCCTGTCCGCCCCGGGCCGCCAGGTAGGTGTCGCCGGCGGAGACCAGGTCGGCCAGCAGGTCGCCTTCCCGGTCGCGGATCAGAGTCCCTTCGGGGACGACGACGGTCAGATCGTCACCGCGGGCACCGGTCTTTTTCTTCCCGGAGCCGTGGGTACCGGAGGTCGCCCGGCGGTGCGGGTGGTCGGAGAAGGCGATGAGGGAGGAGACGTTGCGGTCGGCCCGGAACCAGACGTCGCCCCCCTTGCCGCCGTCGCCGCCGTCCGGCCCGCCCTTGTCGACGTACGGCTCGCGCCTGAACGAGACGGAGCCGGCACCGCCGTCCCCGCCTCGAGCGTTGACCTTCGCCTCGTCGATAAATTCAGACATCGCCCGAGAGGATAGGGGCGTGGAATTGCGCCCGTCCGGGGCCACCACCCGGCCCCCTTGTTGCAGCCTTTCCTCATCCGCTCGAACGTGCCTGAGCGGAAGAACGTCGGCAGACGATGCGGTACTAGGTCGCGGAAGCGCCGTTCGAGGCCGCGCCGTTGGGAGCCGCGGGAAGCACGTCCACCAGCTTCCGGCCGCGGCGGGTACCGAACTTCACGGTGCCCTCGGCGGTGGCGAACAGCGTGTCGTCGCCGCCCCGGCCGACATTGTTGCCCGGGTGGAACTTCGTGCCCCGCTGGCGCATGATGATCGTCCCGGCGTGCACGGCCGTCCCGTCGAACACCTTCACGCCGAGGCGCTGGGCGTTGGAGTCGCGGCCGTTGCGGGAGGAAGCGGCGCCCTTCTTCTTCGACATAGCTCTACCTCCCTAGTCTTCTCTTGCGGGGGATGCCCCCGAGCCCCCGACTGAGATACCCGTGATCTCGATCGTGGAGTACTTCTGCCGGTGACCCCAGCGCCGGTGTTGATTGCTCTTGTTCTTGTAGGTGAACCCGTCGATCTTCGGGCCCTTCGCCTCCCCCACCACCCGGGCGGAGATCGTCACGCCGGCGAGCTGCTCCGTCGTGGAGCGCACATCGGACCCGTCCACCAGCAGTACGGGGGTGAGGGCGAGCTCCTCGGCGTCGAGGCGTTCGACGTCGAGGCGCTGGCCTTCGGTCACCCGGTACTGCTTGCCACCTGTCGTCACGACTGCGTACATGGGGGAGGAAGGTTACAGGAGTGACTGGTCGAGGACGATCCCACGGCCCTCGCAATGCGTGCAGATCGTGGAAAACGCTTCCACCAGGCCCTCCGAGATCCGCTTCCGGGTCATCTCCACCAGGCCGAGCTCGGAGATCTCGAAGACCTGGGTCCGGGTTTTGTCGCGGGCCAGGGCCTCCTTGAACTTCCGGGTGACCTCTTCCCGGTTCTTCCTGATCTCCATGTCGATGAAGTCGATGACGATGATCCCGCCGATGTCGCGCAGGCGGAGCTGGCGGGCGACCTCCTCGGCCGCCTCCAGGTTGTTCTGGAAGACGGTTTCCTCCAGGTTGGACCGGCCGACGTTCTTGGCCGTGTTCACGTCGATGACGGTGAGGGCCTCGGTGCGCTCGATGATGAGCGACCCGCCCGACGGCAGCCACACCTTGCGCTCCAGCGCCTTGTGCAGCTGCTCGTGGACGTGGTAGCGCTCGAAGATCGGCAGCTCGTCGCCGTACAGCTCGACGCGGTCGGCGAGTTCCGGCGTGATGGCCTCGACGTAGCGCTTGACCTCCTCGTAGAGGGCCGGGTCGTCGATGACCACGCCGCGGTACTCCTTGTTGAACTCCTCCCGGATGACCCGGATGGCGAGGTCGGGCTCCTGGTGCAGGAGCAGCGCCGGCTTGGACCGGGCGGCCCGCGTGGAGATCTCGTTCCACTGGGCCGACAGGCGGCGCAGGTCGCGGGCGAGTTCCTCGGCGCTGGCGCCCTCCGCGGCGGTGCGGACGATGAGCCCGTTGTCCGGCGGGCGGATCTCGTCGAGGATCTTGCGGAGCCGCTTGCGCTCGTCGTCGGCCAGGCGCTTGGAGATGCCGTAGGTGCCGGGTTGGCCCGGGACCATGACCACGAAGCGGCCGGCCAGGCTCACTTCCTGGGTGAGGCGGGCGCCCTTGGTGCCGATCGGGTTCTTGGTGACCTGCACGACGACCGGCTGGCCGTTGCGCAGCAGGCGCTCGATCTTGGGGCGCTTCCCCTCGACCTCGCTCTCGTCGAAGCTCACGTCGTCCCGGTAGAGCACGCCGTTCTTGGGCGTGCCGATGTCGACGAAGGCCGCCTCCATGCCCGGCAGGACGTTCTGCACCTTGCCGAGGTAGATGTTGCCGTCGATGGCGTTGGTGGTGTCGGTGGTGTCGGTGGGCCGGGAGACGTAGTGCTCGACCAGGCTGCGCCCCTCGAGGACGGCGACCTGGATGGCGATTCCGGGCCGGACGTTGACGCACATCAGGTAGCGGCCGGTCGGCCGCCCCTTGCGGGTGCGGCCCTTGCGGCGCTCGAGGACGGCCTCGTCGAGTTCGTCGAGGACAAGATCGACCTCGGACTGGCGGGCCCGCTCCGCGTTCCCGCCGCGGCTCCGCGTGGGCACCGGTGCGGTGCTGGCGGCCGCTTCGCCACCT
>CAZCVW010000097.1:0-10155 GCA_964502185.1 uncultured Burkholderiales bacterium | reverse complement strand
CCCGACGCTCCCGGGTCCTACCAGTTCAAGGACCGGGAGGGGCGCGTCATCTACGTGGGGAAGGCCAAGAGCCTCCGGTCGCGGCTGTCGAACTACTTCGTGAACCCGGCGCTGCTCCCCAGCCGCACCCGGCAGATGGTCACGGCCGCGGAGTCGGTGGAGTGGATCGAGGTCCGCAACGAGGTCGACGCCCTCTTCCTCGAGTTCAACCTCATCAAGACGCACCGGCCGCGGTTCAACATCCGGTTGAAGGACGACAAGTCGTATCCCTACCTGGCCGTCACCCTGGACGAGGAGTGGCCCCGGGCGATGGTGATGCGGGGCGCGAAGCGAAAGGGCGTCCGTTACTTCGGTCCTTACGCCCACGCCTACGCCATCCGGGAGACCCTCGACCTGCTGTTGCGCACGTTCCCCATCCGCACCTGCTCCAACAACAAGCTGGAGCGTCACCAGCGGCTGGGCCGGCCGTGCCTGTTCGCCCACATCGAGAAGTGCTCGGCGCCCTGCGTCGGTGACATCGGGGAGGCCGACTACGACACCCTCGTCGCCGAGCTGATCGATTTCCTCGACGGCCGCACCGACGCCGTGGTGGAGCGCCTCGAGACGGCCATGCGGGAGGCCGCCTCGGAGATGGAGTACGAGCGGGCGGCCCGGGTGCGGGACCAGCTCGCCTCCGTCCGCAAGGCCATCGAACGCCAGGAGATGGTGGGAGAGCGGGACGAGGACTACGACGCCATCGGAATCGCCGAGGATGCGCTCGAAGCCTCGGTACAGGTGTTCAACGTCCGCCGGGGGCGCATGATGGGCCGCAGGGGCCTGGTGGTCGACAAGGTCGAGGAGCTCTCGCCCCCGGCCCTCATGGCCAAGATCCTGGAGCAGCTCTACGGCGACGCCCCGGCCGAGGAGATGCCGAAGGAGGTGCTCGTCCCCGTCGAGCCGGAGGATCTGGAGCTCTACGAAGAGTTTCTCTCCTTCATGAGGGGGAACGCCGGTGGCCGGGGGTCCAGGGTGCCGATCCGGGTGCCGAAACGGGGCGCGAAGCGCGCCTTCGCCGAGACGGTCACCCGCAACGCCGAGGAGGCCTTCGCCCGGCACCGCCTGAAGCGCGCCTCCGACCACAACGCCCGGGCCCGGGCACTCACCGCCCTCCAGGACGCCCTGGACCTGCCGGAGGCGCCGCTGCGCATCGAGTGCTTCGACATCTCCCACATCTCGGGCACCGAGATCGTCGGGTCGATGGTGGTGATGGAGGACGGGATGGCGAAGCGCTCCGACTACCGCCGCTTCAAGGTGCGGAGCCTGTCCGACCAGAACGACTTCGCCGCCATGGAGGAGGTCCTCACCCGCCGGTTCTCCAACTACCTCCGGGAGCGGGACGACGGCGTCCACAAAGGCAAGCGGTTCTCGTACCCCCCGAACCTGCTCCTCGTCGACGGCGGCAAGGGCCAGCTCGGGGTGGCCGAGCGGGTGCTGGAGGAGCTGGGCCTCGAGGACATCCCGGTCGCCGCCCTGGCCAAGCGGTTCGAGGAGGTGTACCGGCCGGGCGACCCCGAGCCGATCCGCATTCCCCGCGACTCCGAGGCCCTCTACCTGCTGCAGTCGGTGCGGGACGAGGCGCACCGGTTCGCCATCACCTACCACCGGAACCTGCGGGGCAAGTCGATGACCCGCTCGGTCCTGGACGACGTGCCCGGGCTCGGCCCGACGCGCCGGAAGCGGCTGCTCAAGGAGTTCGGCTCCGTCAAGAAGCTCCGGGCCATGACGGAGGAGGACCTGGTGGCGGTCCCGTGGCTGCCGGAGCGGGTCGGCCGAAACCTCTATGCCCACTTGCACGGCGGCACGGCCCCCGCCGGCGTGTCATCGTGGAGTACGTCATGACCAGCGAGGAGCTCGACTTCACGATCGTGACCGGCTTGTCCGGCGCGGGCCGCTCCGAGGCCGCCAACGTGCTCGAGGACCTCGGGTTCTTCGTCATCGACAACCTGCCCCCGGCGCTCATCGGCAAGGTCGTCGAGCTGGCCCGGGCGCCGGGCCGACCCCCGACCCGCTACGCCCTCGGCGTGGACATCCGCTCCGGCGCGCTGGAAGACCTCCACGTGGCCCTGGAGGAACTCCGGGAGGCCGGTGTCCGCACCCGGATCGTGTTCTTCGAGGCGGCCGACGACGTGCTCGTCCGGCGCTACGAGGCGACCCGGCGCAAGCATCCCTTTGGGGCAACGGACCGGGTCTCCGAGGCCATCGCCGGCGAGCGGACGCTGCTCGAGCCGCTCAAGGCGCAGGCCGACCTCGTGGTCGACACCTCCGACCTCAACGTCCATCAGCTGCGGGACCGTCTGCGGGAGCTCTTCTCGGCCGGGCCCGCCGACCAGGCCATCCAGACCAGCATCGTCTCCTTCGGCTTCAAGCACGGCCTCCCCCTGGACGTCGACCTCGTCTTCGACTGCCGCTTTCTGCCCAACCCCCACTGGGTGGAATCGCTGCGCCCCCTGCCCGGGACCGATGCCCGGGTCAAGCGCTACGTGATGAAGCAGCCGGAGACGGAGGCGTTCCTGGCCGAGCTGGAGAGGCTCTTCGCCCTGCTGCTTCCCGCCTATGTGAAGGAAGGGAAGTCGTACCTGTCCATCGGCGTCGGCTGCACGGGGGGACATCACCGCAGCGTCGTCCTGGCCGAGGAGCTGGCCAAGGTGCTCGAGCGCCTCGGCTTCCAGGCCAACGTTCACCACCGGGACGTGCAACGTGCCTAAGCCTGAAGAACCCGAACTGTCGGCCGCGGCTGGTCCTCCCAAGCAGGCGCTTCCCAGCGTGCGGACGCGACCGTCGAACCCGGTGTCGCGCTCGCCGCGGCCCCAGGCCAAGCCGGACCCCTGGTCGCTGGCCAACACCCCGCCCCAGGGTCCTTCGGTCGTGGCCCTCGGCGGCGGGCACGGGCTGTCGGCCGCCCTGACGGGCGTGCGCCGATACGCCGGCAGCATCACCGCGGTGGTGAGCGTGGCCGACGACGGGGGCTCGTCCGGACGCCTGCGCAAAATCCACGACGTCCCCGCCCCCGGCGACGCCCGCAAGTGCCTGGAGGCGCTGGCCGCCAGCGACACGATCTGGCGGGAGGCGTTCGAGCACCGCTTCGCCGGCGGCGAGTTGGACGGCCACGCCCTCGGCAACCTGATCATCCTCGGCCTGGCCCAGGTCCTCGGTGACTTCGGCCGGGCGTTGGAGGAAGCCGGCCGGCTGCTCAAGTGCGCCGGGCGGGTGCTTCCCGCCACCAGCGACCCCGTCGTCCTGTGGGCTGACACGGGCGCGCCGGGCTCGTCGGTGGAGGGGCAGGTGGCGGTGGCCAACACCACCGAGCCGATCCGCCACATCCACATCGTCCCCGAAGACGCCAAGGCCCATCCCGAGGTGGTGGCGGCGATCGAGCTGGCCGACCAGGTCGTGCTCGCCCCCGGCTCTCTGTTCACGAGCCTCATGCCCGTGCTGTGCGTGCCCGCCATCCGCGACGCGCTCACCGCGGCGCGCGGTCGCATCGTCCATGTCTGCAACCTCCGTCCGCAGGTTCCCGAGACGCTCGGGCTCGACGCCACCGACCACCTCCGGGCCGTGCTGGCCCACGGTGCCCGGGTGGACGCCTTCCTGTATCAGGAGGCCGGGGCGCTCGTGGCCGACGAGCTCGTCATCCGGAGCCTGGGGATCGAACCGGTGGCCGCCGACCTGGCCGGCCCCAACGGCCTGGTTCATGACCCGGCCCGCCTGGCCAAGGCGCTCGAAGCACTGTGCTGATCTGAGCCGCCCGCAGACGGTTGGGAACCGTCGCCGCGTGAGCCTCTAGGGTTCTCGGGTACGAGGCGATCGGGAGCGAATGGGGGAGGACCGCATGACGGTACGGGTGGGCATCAACGGTTTCGGGCGGATCGGCCGCTCTTTCTACCGGGCCATCCTCGCCCTCGGGGAGAAGGCCGGCGTCGAGCTGGTGGCGGTCAACGACCCCTTCGGTGACAGCGAGACGATGGCGTTCCTGCTGAAGCACGACTCGGTCGGCGGCATGCTGCCCAACGAGGTCAAGGTCAGCCACGGCGGCTTCTCGGTGGACGGGAATGAGGTCCGCAAGCTCGAGGCCCGCGACCCGGCGGAGATCCCGTGGGGTGACAACGGCGTCGACGTCGTCATCGAGTCGACCGGCGTGTTCACCGCCCGGGACAAGGCGGCCGGGCACCTCGCCGGCGGGGCCAAGCGGGTCATCATCTCGGCCCCGTCGGGCGACGCCGACGTCACCATCTGCATGGGCGTGAACGACGAGGCGTTCGACCCGGCGGCCCACACGGTGCTGTCCAACGCCTCCTGCACGACGAACTGCCTGGCGCCGCTGGCCAAGGTCCTGAACGACCGGTTCGGTATCGAGCAGGGGTTCATCACCACCGTCCACGCCTACACGTCGGACCAGGCGCTCCAGGACGTCGCCCAGGCCACCCGGTCGGGCAAGCCTGACATGCGCCGCATGCGGGCCGCCGCCCTGTCCATCATCCCCAACACCACCGGCGCCGCCCGGGCCATCGGTGTCGTGCTGCCCCAGCTCAAGGGCCGCCTCGACGGCATGGCGCTGCGTGTGCCCGTCCCCACCGGCTCCATCACCGACCTGGTGGTCCACGTCGGCGCCGACACGACCGTCGAAGAGGTCAACCAGGCCTTCGCCGAGGCGGCCGGCGACGCCTCCTACCGGGGCGTGCTCCAGTACACCGAGGAGCCGCTGGTCTCGGCCGACATCGTGCACAACCCGTCGTCGTGCATCTTCTCGGCCAAGGACACCATGGTGAACGGCCGGTTCGTGAAGGTCCTCGGCTGGTACGACAACGAGTGGGGTTACTCGAACCGCCTGGTCGACCTGTCGGCCTTCGTCGGCTCCAAGTAGAGGTGGGTCTGCCGCAACTGGAGGACCTGGCTGTCGGCGACGGCACCCGGGTGCTCCTGCGGGCCGACTTCAACGTGCCCATGGAGGACGGCCGCATCGTCGACGACCTCCGGATCCGGGCCGCGCGGCCCACCATCGAGTGGCTGCGGGCCCGGGGCGCGGCCGTCGTCGCCTGCTCCCACTTCGGCCGGCCCAAGGGCGGGCCTGATCCGAAGTACTCCCTCGCCCCGGTGGCCGCCCGGCTCGGTGAGCTGCTCGGCATCGACGTCCCGCTCGCCCCCGAGGTGGTGGGCGATCAGGCGACGGCCATGGCCGCGTCGCTCGGCCCCGGCGACGTCGGCCTGCTGGAGAACCTCAGGTTCCACCCGGGCGAGACAGCCGGGCCCGGGACAGACGAGGCTGCGGAGCTGGCCGCCCAGCTCGCCGCCCTGGCCGACGCCTACGTCAACGACGCCTTCGGCGCCGCTCACCGGGCCCACGCCTCGGTGGTCGGCCCGCCCCGCCACCTGCCCAGTGCGGCCGGACGGCTGGTGGCTGCGGAGGTGGCCGCCCTGGCCCGGCTCCTGGAGGAGCCCGAGCGGCCGTTCGTGGCCATCCTCGGCGGCGTCAAGGTGAGCGACAAGATCGGAGTGATCGACTCGCTCCTCGACCGCTGCGACACCCTCCTGATCGGCGGGGCGATGGCGTCGACCTTCATCGCCGCCCAGGGCTTCGGGGTGGGCGACAGCCTCGTGGAGATGGACCAGGTCGAGCAGTGCAAGCCCCGCCTGGCCACCGGCCGGGTCGTCGTCCCCACCGACGCGGTGGTGGCCCGGGAGATGACGGCGGACGCTGAGACCCGGGTGGTGGCGGCCGAGGCGGTCCCCGACGGCTGGAAGATCTTCGACGTCGGCCCGGAGACCGCCGAGGCGTACGCCGCCACGGTGATGGGAGCCGCCACGGTGTTCTGGAACGGCCCCATGGGCGTCTTCGAGATGGCTCCGTTCGCCGCCGGTACGCGCCGGGTGGCGGAGGCCGTGGCCGGTGCGCCGGGCTACACGGTGGTGGGAGGCGGCGACAGCGCGGCGGCCCTGGCCCGCTTCAACCTGGCCGGTGGCGTCGACCACGTCTCCACCGGCGGGGGCGCCTCGCTGGAGTATCTGGAACAGGGCGACCTGCCGGGACTGAGGGCGCTACGGGAAGGGAAGCGTATTCGGGGTTCCGGTCTCCCGTGACCAACCCGTGACCAGAGGGGCGACATGACGGGTATTTCCGGAGGTCAGATGGGTCGCAAGCCGATCATGGCGGGCAACTGGAAGATGCACCACACGCACCTGGAGGCGATGCAGGTCGTCCAGAAGTTGGGCTACCGCCTCGACCCCGAGGACTACGACCGCTGCGAAGTGGTGGTCTGCCCCACGTTCACCTCGCTGCGCTCGGTGCAGATGGTGATCGACGCCGACCGGCTGTCCATCGGACTCGGCGCCCAGAACGTGTTCTGGGAGGAGAAGGGGGCCTACACCGGGGAGATCTCCCCGATGATGCTGGCCAAGCTCGACGTGTCCTACGTGATCGTCGGGCACTCGGAGCGCCGGGAGCTGTTCGGCGAGACCGACGAGGACGTCAACCAGAAGGTGAAGGCCGTCTTCGCCCACAACATGACCCCGATCATGTGCGTCGGCGAGACGCTGGAGGAGCGCGAGGCGGGGGAGACGGCGGCCAAGGTTTCCCGCCAGGTGCGCGCCGGCCTCGAGGGCGTCAAGCCCGAGCAGGTCGCCGGGATGGTCATAGCCTACGAGCCCATCTGGGCCATCGGGACCGGCCGCAACGCCACCCCCGAGGACGCCAACGAGACGATCGGGACGATCCGCACGATGGTGGCCGGGGTCGCCGGCGAAGGCGCGGCGGCCGGCGTGCGCATCCAGTACGGCGGCAGCGTGAAGCCGGGCAACATCGCCTCGCTCATGGCCATGCCCGAGATCGACGGCGCCCTGGTCGGCGGCGCCTCCCTCGAAGCGGACGACTTCGCCAAGATCGTGCGCTGGAGCTCGTAAAAGCTCCAGACGGAGAGCAGTGATGCCATGTTGAAGTACCTGCTGCGGCGTTTCGCCAATTACATCGTGCTGGTGGCGATCGCCACGACGGCCGGGTACTTCCTGGCGTCCGCCGTCCTCAACCCGCGGGCGAACTACGACGGCCAGAACCCTCCGCCGCCCGAGGCCTCGATCGACGCCAAGCTGGACGACCTCAACATGAACGACAAGACCCCGGTGGTGGAGCGGTTCACCCACTGGGCGAGCCGGGCGGTGCGGGGCGACTTCGGCAAGACGGTGTTCGAGAACTCGATCAACGACGAGATGCCCCGGCGCATGGGCGTGAGCCTGCGGCTGCTGCTCCTCGGCGCCCTGCTCGGCAGCGTGCTCGGGGTGGCGCTGGGGGTCGTCTCCGCCGTCCGCCAGTACCGACCATCGGATCACATCGCCACCGTGCTGTCGTTCGTGGTGCTGTCGACCCCGGTGTTCCTGCTCGGCATCCTGCTGAAGCTGTTCGCCTTCAACGTCAACGACCGCCTCGGCACCAACGTCTTCTTCTACGTCGGCGAGTACACGCCCGGGATGGACGGCTGGACGGGGGCCGACCTCCTGAACCGGCTCAAGCATCTGGTCATGCCCACCCTGGCCGTCACCCTGCCCGGCATCGCCGCCTACAGCCGCTACCAGCGCAGCGCCATGCTCGACGTCCTCGGCGGCGAGTACCTCCGCACCGCCCAGGCCAAGGGCCTGCGCCGGCGGGACGCCCTGATCAAGCACGGACTGCGTACCGCCCTCATCCCGATGGGCACCTTCTTCGCCTACAGCTTCACCCTGCTCTTCACCGGCGCCGCCTTCACCGAGAAGATCTACGGCTGGCACGGCATGGGTGAATGGTTCATCGACTCCATCCGCAACAACGACGTCAACGTGGTGGCGGCCGTGACCGCCTTCTCCGGCGTGCTCGTGCTCCTGGCCGGGCTCATCTCCGACTTCCTCACCGCCGCCCTCGATCCCCGGGTCCGAATCCGATGACACAGGTCCGATGACCGTCCCCGTCGACCCGACCATCCTCGAGCGGATTGCCAACCCCACCGGCCCCCCGCGGCCCGAGGACGCCTCCGAACGGGCGCTCTCCCGGGGCCGGCTCGTCCTTCGCCGGTTCCGGCGCCGCAAGGTGGCCATGGTCGGCCTCGTGGTCCTCGCCCTGCTCTTCGTGATGGCCTTCGTGAGCCCGCTGCTCTACCAGTGGGACTACGCCGATCGCGACTTCGACGCCTTCCTCCAGCCGCCGTCGGTCAGTCACTGGTTCGGCACCACCCAGATCGGCGGCGATGTCTTCGCCAACACCATGCGGGGCCTGCAGAAGTCGCTCATCATCGGCCTGCTCACGGCCTTCTTCTCCACCTTCCTGGCCGCCGTGGTCGGCGCATCGGCGGGCTACTACGGCGGGCGGGTGGACAGGGTCCTGATGTGGTTCGTGGATCTCCTGCTGGTGATGCCGTCGTTCCTCATCATCGCCATCCTCTCGCCCACCTTCCGGGGCAAGACGTGGCTGCTGTTCGTGGTGCTGCTGGCCGGCTTCTCGTGGATGATCACCGCCCGCATCGTCCGCAGCCTGACCCTGTCGCTCAGGGAGCGGGAGTTCGTCCAGGCCGCCAAGTTCATGGGGGTGCCCACCCGCACGATCATCTTCCGGCACCTGCTCCCCAACATGTCCTCGTTCCTCATCATCGACGCCACGCTGGCCGTCGGGGGCGCCATCCTGGCCGAGACCGGCCTGTCCTACTTCGGGTTCGGGGTGCAGCGGCCCGACGTGTCACTCGGCAACGTCATCGCCGAGGCCACCGGCGCGGCGTTGCCCTTCCCGTGGCAGTTCGTGCCCGCCGGCGTCGTGCTGATCCTGACCGTGCTGGCCGTGAGCGCGGTGGGGGACGGGCTGCGGGACGCCCTCGACCCCACCTCGTCGGCGGCGAGGGCCAAGTGAGAACCGCCCACGGGTCCACCCCCGCCGGGACCGTCCTCGAGGTCGACGACCTCGCCGTCACCTTCCCCAGCGAGAGCGGCGACGTCACCGCCGTCCGGGGCATCAGCTACTCGGTCAAGGGCGGCGAGGTGCTCGGCATCGTGGGGGAGTCCGGTTCGGGCAAGTCGGTCTCCGCCCTGGCGGTGCTCGGCCTGCTGCCCGACTCGGCCCGGGTCACCGGCTCCGTTCGCTTCCGGGGCGAGGAACTACTGGGCCGGTCCGACGAGGACCTGTCCCGCATCCGGGGCGAGGGCATCGCCATGGTCTTCCAGGACCCGCTCTCCGCTCTCACCCCCGTCTACACGGTGGGCACCCAGATCGCCGAGGCCGTCCGCATCCACCGGGACGTCGGCAAGAACGAGGCCGCCAAGCGGGCCGTCGAACTGCTCGACCTGGTCGGCATCCCGAGCGCGGCGACCCGGGCCCGGGCCTTCCCCCACGAGTTCTCGGGCGGGATGCGGCAGCGGGTGATGATCGCCATGGCCATTGCCAACGACCCGGACGTGATCATCTGCGACGAGCCGACGACCGCCCTCGACGTGACCATCCAGGCCCAGGTGCTCTCGGTGCTGGAGACGGCGCAGGAGGTCACCGGTGCGGCCATCGTGATGATCACCCACGACCTCGGCGTTATCGCCGGCTTCGCCGACCGGGTGATGGTGATGTACGCCGGCAAGGTGGTGGAGTCGGCCCCGGTCGACGACCTCTTCTACCGGCCGCGCATGCCATACACGATGGGGCTGCTGGGCTCGCTGCCCCGGCTCGACGCCGCCGAGCGAGAGGCCCTCACCCCGGTGGAGGGCAACCCCCCGTCGCTCGTGCACCTGCCGCCCGGCTGCCCCTTCGAGCCCCGCTGCCCCATGCGGATCAGCGTCTGCTCCGGCTACGAGCCGCCGCTGGAGCTGACCTCCAAGCCGGGCCACGCGGCCGCCTGTCACCGCCAGGGCGAGATCGAGCGGGGCGGGCTCACCCCCACCGACGTGTTTCCCGCCACCGTCATCCCTCCCCCGGCCGCTCACATCCCCAAGGACCAGCGACCGGTCGTGCTCGAAGTCGACGGGCTGGTGCGGCGTTTCCCCCTGACCAAGGGCTCCGTGTTCCGGCGGGTCGTCGGCGAGATCCACGCCGTCGACGGGGTCAGCTTCCAGTTGCGGGAGAACGAGACGCTCGGGCTGGTGGGGGAGTCGGGCTGCGGCAAGAGCACGACCATCAACGAGATC
>CAZCVW010000096.1:0-10175 GCA_964502185.1 uncultured Burkholderiales bacterium | reverse complement strand
CGACCGGCCCCGGGTGGTCGCCTCCCCGCCCGGCCCGACGACCTCGGCGTCGACCACGACCCCGTCCATCCCCGCCACGACCCCGTCCACCACGACGATCGCCGTCCCGGGGAGCGCGCCCGCCCCGGCCGTTACCACCGAGGCCGATCGGTCTGGGCCCGACTTCTCCGGCAGCGACCTCTCTGGGCTCGACGCTGAGCTGTCCGAGTTGAACACCCAATTGTCCGAGGCCGACCACGACCTCGCCACCCCCGAAGGAGATTTCTGATGCCCTCGCTGCGCACCCGACTCGCCGCCGCCGCCCTCGGTACCGGCCTCGTTCTCGCCACCCCCGCCACCGCCCTGGCCGGGCCTCGGACCCGCATTGCGGAACGCACCCCAGGCACCGAAACGACCGAGCGGACGCCTCGGGACCTCGAAGCGGTCCGGGCCCGGTGCCTCGAAGCGGTCCGGGCGCGGCTCGCCGCCCTGGACAGCGCCTCCGGCCGGCTGGCCGCCTCCGAGGCCGTGACCGACGAGCACCAGGCCGCGCTTGAGGCCATCCTGAGCGCGACCGGCGACAGCCTCACCGCCCTGGCCGCCGACATCACGGCCGACACCGACGCCGAAGGCCTGAAGGCGCACTGCCGTTCGATCTTCGAGGACCACCGGGTGTTCGCCCTCGTCCTGCCCCGGACCCGCCTGGTGGTGGGCTCCGACGCCGCCGTGGCCGGCGCCGGGAAGCTCGTCGAGATGGCGGGCCGCATCGAGGAGGCCATCGACGAGGCCGAGGCGGGCGGGACGGACGTCACCGAGGCCCGGGCCATGCTCGAGGCCATGCGGGCCGCCATCGCTTCGGGCCAGGCCTCCGCCACCGGTGTCCCCGGCCTGGTGATGGACCTGACGCCGGCCGACTGGAACGCCAACCACGAGGTCCTGACCCCCGCCCGTCAGGCGCTCCGCTCGGCGGCCGCCGACCTGCACGAAGCCCGCCAGTTGGGCCGCCAGATCGTGGCCGGATTGCACGGCACCCCCGGCGACTCCGTCTAGACAAGTCCCCCAACCGGCGTTCCTCAGTCGTGCCCGACACGACTGGGGAACGCCGGTTCAGGCGTGCTCGAGCCGGTTCCTTTCGACGTGCCCCGCGCCACTACGGAAGAATTCCCGGTCGTCGTGGCGCGCCTGTACGTGGCCGCCCCCCTTCGCCGGAGAAACTCATGAACATCGTCGTGTGCGTGAAGACGATCCCCGACCCGGCCATGCCCGGCCAGCTGGACCCGAACACCAAGACGCTCGTCCGGGCGGGCAAGTTGATCATGGACGAGTCCGACACCTTCGGGGTCGAGATGGCCCTCCAACTCGCCGAGAAGAGCGGCGGAGGAGAGGTCACCGTCGTCTCGATGTCGCCGGTGTTGGGCGCCCAGGCCCTGCGCAGCGCCCTGGCCATGGGCGCAGCCAAGGCCATCTTCGTCTCCGACCCGTCGCTGGTCGGCACCGACGCCCTCGGGACGTCGAAGGTACTCGCCGCCGCCATCAAGCGGGCGGGCGACGTCGACCTCGTCCTCACCGCCACCGAATCCACCGACGGCTACACCGGCACGGTGCCGGCCCAGATCGGCGAGCTGCTCGGGTGGCCGTCGCTCACCTTCGCCAAGGCCATCGACATCGCCGACGGCCAGGTCAAGATCGAGCGCCAGACCGAGGCCGGCTACGACGAGGTGCAGGCCCCCCTGCCCGCCGTCGTCAGCGTGACGGCCGGTGTGGTCGAACCCCGCTACCCGTCCTTCAAGGGAATCATGGCGGCCAAGAACAAGCCGGTCGAAGAGCTGACCGCCGCCGACCTCGGCCTCGACGAGTCCCAGGTCGGCTGGGGCGGCGCCCGGCAGCAGATCACCGATGTGCGCCAGGCCGAGGAGCGCAAGGCGGGCGAGAAGGTCGAGGACGACGGCACCGCCCACGAGCGGATCGTGCAGTTCCTCGAGCAGCTGAAGGTCATCTAACCCAGGAGCGGAAAAAACGCCATGGCTCTCTCCAAGATCTGGGTCCTCGCCGAGTCCGACGGTCCGGGCAAGGCGACCTCGCTCACCGGCGAGATGCTCACCAAGGCCCGCTCCTCGGCCGACACCGTCGAGGCCTTCTACGTCGGCCCTGACGGCGACTCGATGGCCGGCCCGCTCGGCGAGCACGGCGCCACCACCGTCTACGCCTTCGATCCGGGCGACGCCCTCTTCGGCCCGCCGGCGGCGGCCGCCCTGGCCGAGCTCATCAAGGAGCACCAGCCGGACGCCGTCTTCTTCGGGGCCAGCTACGACGGCCGCGACGTCGTCGGCCGGCTCTCCGCCCGGCTGGATCTGCCGGTGCTCTCCAACGGCATGTCCTTCGACGTCGACGGCGACACGGTGAAGGTCGGCACCGCCATCTTCGGCGGCAACACGCTGGTCGACGCCGCCTTCGCCAGCCCCAAGCCGTACCTGGCCATCTTCCGGCCGAAGTCGTTCACCGCCGAGCCCGCCGACGGGGGAGCGGCCACCGTCGTGCCGGTCAGCGCGGTCGACACCGGCCACGCCGGCGAGGCCAAGGTGCTGGAGCGGCACGTGGCCGAGCAGATCGGCCCCAAGCTGGAGGACGCGTCCGTCGTCGTTTCCGGCGGACGGGGACTCGGGGCGGCCGACAACTACCAGCTCGTCGAGCAGCTGGCCAAGCTCCTCAAGGGTGCGGCCGGCGCCTCCCGGGCCATCGTCGACGCCGGCTGGGTGCCATATTCCCGCCAGGTGGGCCAGACGGGCAAGACCGTCAAGCCGAAGGTGTACATCGCGGCCGGCATCTCGGGCGCCACCCAGCACATGGTGGGCATGAAGGGCTCCGACAACATCATCGCCATCAACAAGGACCCGGAAGCCGCCATCTTCTCGATCGCCGACCTCGGCATCGTGGGGGACGTCCACAAGGTGATGCCGAAGCTGATCGAGGCGCTGCAGTCCCGCTCCTGAACCCGCTGGACAAATCGCCCAAACGCGCCCACTGCCAACAGGAACAAGAGCAGTTGCTGTCGAACACGCGTAGTCGTGACCGGCATCATCTTCAATCTGCTCGAGGAAGCAGTCGTGCGCCGCTACGGGCAAGGGGCCTGGCGCCAGATGCTGGCCCATCTCGGGACGGGCGGGTACCTGCCCTTCGACCGGTACCCCGAAGAGGACCTCTTCACCTTGCTGGAGGCCCTTCCGGTCGAGGCCGAGACCAGTTCGCCTGATCGCCTGCGCTGGTTCGGGCGGGCGGCGGTGCCGCTGCTGGCCGACCGCTACCCGGTGATCTTCCGGCCCCACTCCAGTGCGGCGTCGTTCCTGCTCACGCTCAACGTGATCATGCACCCGTCGGGCCCGCCGGAGTCCGCCGTCGGCGGTCCGCTCGACCTCGAGGTGCTGGAGAGCGGGCCCGATGCCGACCTGGTGCTGGGCTACCGGTCGACCCGGCGGATGTGCGCCATGGCCGAGGGTTTTGTCGCCGGCGCGGCCGACTACTACGGCGAGCGGGTCCGCATCACGCAGCCCCGGTGCATGCTCGACGGCGAGGACCGCTGCGCCCTCGTCTGCACCTTCGAACAGGTGGCCGAGCTACCGCGCTAGTCCCCCGATAAGGTCGGGGTCTTGCATCCCGACGTCGCACCCATCGCCTTTCTGCTCGGAACCTGGCGCGGCGAGGGCCGGGGCGTGTACCCGACCATCAGCCCCTTCGCCTACGGGGAGGAGATCGTCTTCACCGAGGTCGGCAAGCCGTTCCTGGCCTACCGGCAGCGGACGTGGGCGCTCGACGACGGCCGGCCCCTGCACGCCGAGGCCGGCTACTGGCGGCCTCAGCCCGGCGGCCGCCTCGAGGTGGTGCTCGCCCATCCCACCGGGATCACCGAGATCCAGCAAGGCACCTGTGCGGGCGGGCGGATCGAACTGGTGGCCTCGTCGATCGGGCGAACGGCCAGCGCCAAGGAAGTCACGGCCCTGACCCGCCGGTTCGAACTGGACGGCGATGACCTCCTCCGTTACGCCGTCGACATGGCCGCCGAGAAGCAGGTCCTGCAGGGCCATCTGACGGCAGAGCTGCGCCGGGTGGCGGGACGGCCTGAATCGGGGACGGCCTGAATCGTCGACCCCCGGTAACACATCGGAAATAGCCGCTGGGTACCCTCCGCTGTGTGGAAACGAAACCGGCGGGAACGACACCGGCGCCCCTCGCCGGACGGTGTATCGGTGTGACCGCCGACCGCCGCTGGCATCAGCAGGCCGATCTCCTCTCGCGCCAGGGCGCGGAGGTGCTCCACGGCCCGTCCCTCCGTACCGTGGACCTGTCCAGCGACGACGCTCTGCGCCAGGTGACGCGGGAGCTGGTCGAGCGGCCGCCGCACCACCTGGTGGCGACCACCGGGATGGGGATGGACATGTGGCTGGAGGCGGCCGCCGCCTGGGACCTGGCCGAGCCGCTCACCGCCGCGCTGCGGCGCGCCACCATCGTCGCCCGGGGCGCCAAGGCCACCTCGGCGTTGAGGCGTCACGGCTTTCGGGTGTCCTGGGTGGCCCCCGAAGAGACCATGGAGGAGATCCTCGAGCACTTCGGGGCAGAGGGGATCGGGGGCGATCGGGTGGCCATCCAGCTCTTCGACCCCGGGGAGCATCCGGCCACCCTGGCGCTGCGCTCGCTGTGCCGCGAGCTGGTGGAGGTGCCCGTCTACCGTTGGCTCCTGCCCGAAGACCTGGGGCCGGCGCGGCGGCTGGTCGAGGCGGTCATCGCCGGCCAGGTCGACGCCGTCACGTTCACCAGCCAGCCCGCCGTGCACCACCTGTTCCGGATCGCCGGGGGGCTGGGCCGGGAGGACGAGCTGCGCGCCGCCTTCAACTCCTCGGTCATGGCCGCCTGTGTCGGTGCGGTGTGCGCCGAGGCGGCCCGCGACGAGGGCATCAAACGGCCGGCCTGGCCGGACCCGCCCCGCCTGCCGGCGCTCGTCTCTATGGTCGTTTCGGAGCTCAGCGCCGTTTGAGGGCGGCAGGTACCGGGAACCCTCCTGGCATGGGAATCATTGGTTACGTCATCTTCGGGTTGGTGGCCGGCGCTCTCGCCCGGCTGCTCGTGCCCGGGAGGGATCCGATGGGGTGGCTGGGGACGCTGCTCCTCGGCCTGGCCGGGTCGCTGGTCGGCGGATTCCTGGCCGACCTTGTCTTCGACGACGAGACCGTCGGCCTGGTCGGTTCCGTAGTCGGCGCCGTGCTCGTGCTCCTGGCCTACAACGCCTGGGCGCGCAAAGAGCAGACGGCCTAACCTCACAGGAGTGCGAATGATGCTGCGGCTACTACGACCCAAGCGTGTGTTCTTCTTCGGTCTCGGCTTCCTGCTCGGTTCCCGGGCGGGACGGGCCCCGTGGGACAAGGCCGTCGCCCTGGCCGGTCAGGTGCAGGGCAAGGCCCAGTCCACGCTGGGCGGCGGCGGGTTCGGCGCGTCCCCCAACGGCATGACGTCCGACCTCCGGGACACGTCGGGCGCCATGACCCAGCTCTGAGTCCCTAGGTGTCTGAGTCTCTGGCCGTGGACGCGGACGACGCCCGCACGTTCATCGCCGAGAACCACCGTGCCGTCCTGGCCACCTACCGCCGGGACGGCAGCCAGCAGATGTCGCCGGTCACGGTCGACGTCGACCCGGACGGCCTGATCGCCATCAGCAGCCGCGAGACGGCCATGAAGGTGAAGAACCTCCGGCGGGATCCGCGGGCGTCCCTCTGCGTCTTCACCGACGGCTTCTTCGGCCCGTGGGTGGGGGTGGACGGGCGGGCGGCGATCGTGTCCCTCCCCGAGGCCATGGAAGGCCTCGTCGAGTACTACCGCCGGGTGGCGGGTGAGCATCCCGACTGGGACGAGTACCGGGCCGCCATGGAGAAGGACCGCCGGGTCCTCGTCCGGATCACCATCGACCGGGTGGGCCCGACCAGGAGCGGCTAGGCGCCTACCTCTCGTCGGCCCGCCTTCACCTGGTTGGGCAGGCGCCAGACGGTGCGGTCCTCGCTGATGAGCACGAGGTCGCATCCACCGGCGGGAAAGAAATCGCCCGCCTCCCGTTGCGACGCCTTCATCTCTCGGGTGAAGAGCGGCTGTCCCGTGGTCAGGGCATCGAGACGGCCGGCCGCTTCGTAGACCCAGATGGCGTCCTGCTTGGTCGAGGCGGTGACCAGCAGGCGCTCGTCCTCGGTGGTGGAACCGAGCACGTAGCGGGTGCCGGGGGCGACCGTGCCCACATATAGGGGTCTCCTGAGTAACGGCGCCAAAGTGGCCAACAATCCATCTACTAACGCGAGTTAGGAGCGCCGAAGTGGCCGTCGGGTTCGCTTGAGGACGCCGGCCAGGGCTTTGCCAATGGGCTTGGCGGCAGGGGCGAGCAGTTCAACCCTACGGATTGGACTCTGCGGGCTGGAGATGACGTTCGAAACGTTTCTAATCGCTCAAGACAGAGGCTAGCGGACAACTGATCGTCGGGCCCACGCCACTTTTCAGGGCACAAGGGACGGACGTAGCGAAGGCACTAAAGGGTGCCAGCGGTGGCTGTCAAAACCCTCACCCGGACCTCATTGTCACCTCCGTGAACCAAACCCTGTTTGGAGTTTCCGTGCGTATTCCCTCGCTCAAGCTGACAGTGCTAGCCGTCGTCGCGCTCGCGTCTTCTCTCGTGGTCGTTTCCCCGGCGGCGGGCGCTCCACTAGCCCGAAACGGGGAACCATGGCTAGGACTTGGAATGGTCCACACGCAGACCTGTGCCCCTGGGTGTGACGACCGCGTATTTACCTTTTCCGTCGAAGACGTCTCTCCCTACGGCGCTTCAGGTGATCGCGCCGTATGGAACTACGAGTACAACGCCACTTTGACTCTTCGCATGGAGTGGCAATCCGCAGGAGGTGGGGGCATGGCCACGAGCGCGTTGGTGTACTTCCGATACTTCGACGGCCAACAGATTGGGACCAGCGTGTGGCAGCCGGTCATCCCGCCGACGCCCCAAGGTGTTCTCACGCAGACGATCCACTTGGACGACAACCCGATGGACGGTGTGTATGGAGTCGCCAAGCTCGACGTATTCGAACTCTATGCGGTTCTGGTAGGGGGAGCCGACCACGGAGCCGATACGCGAGGTGCTCCCGCTGTAGGGGTCGGAGGTTCCGGGAGCTACGCTCGGGGTCTCTTCTCCAACAACGGCCTTCATCGTTACGACAACTGGAACGTCACCGACGGCTCCCTCTGGAATACGACGAAGTGGGCGACGACCTCGAACAGCTCCGGCCGGCTCATCGATGTGCAGGGCAAGCGGGGCCGACTCGGCGGCTCAGCGACATCACGCGCCACGAGTCAGACGGCGGACCTGGCGAACGCCGACGTGAGGCTTGACTACGAGTTCTCTGACCGCAACAGCGGCAGTGACCTTCGCGTTACTCTCCGAGGTACCGGCGCCACCGGGTCGAGCCAAATGCCGAACGGGTATCGCCTCGATGTCGACTCGGGGACCACGCTAGTGAAGCTGAAGAAGGTTGTGAGCGGTACGGCGACCACTATCGGCTCATTCGATTACAACCCAGACGATCTGCCTGGCCCCGACCCTGGAGCCCACTCGCTCCGGTTTGCGGTGAACGGTTCCTCCGTCAAAGTCAGAATGTGGCCAGCCTGCTCCTCTTCGTCGGGGCCTGATGGGTGCATGAGGTTCGACGAACCTGAAGTATGGAACCTCGAAGGCATCGACACTGCGGTGACGGCCCCCGGCAAAGTGCAGGTGACGCACTACAACGGCAATGGCTCGACTCGGGCTGTGTACGTCGATGACTTGTTCCTGTCACCCCCAACCACTGAGTTCGAAGTGTTCGATGATGGCTTCATTCGGAACGACTTCGAATGGGATCTCGGGGCCCCCGCGGGCAAGCAGGAGGAGTATCACGAGTGCGAGGTAGGAGGCGGCGCAAGGCGGTGCGATTACGTCGGTAGGGTCCGCTTCAACGCCTGGATTCACCTCAACAACCGCTCCACGGACCGGCTTGAGGTAAAACTCGAGGTGCTCGATGGGCCCGATGTGCGAGTAGAGTTCACGGTCGTCTGCGTCGAAAGGGCCGGCCCCTTCACCCCGGGCGGCTCATGTGGGCGCAAAACCTGGGACACGGTCCAGTTTGGACGGAACTGGAGCCATAACTGGGCGAACTTCATGGACCAGACCGGGTTCACATTCAATGACGCCGACGATTACAAACTCTACTTTACCTTCAAAGTTGATCCCGTTGGCGACAATCCTTCGGGCGAGACCCGAATCAACCCTGTATATGAGGCCGGATGGATCGACTGCGGGACGAACAACGTGCCGTGCAGATTTGAGTAACATGGCGCGGAACTCCTCGATCGGCCTGCCGAACGAGGCTATCGTATAACCTCCGGGATTAACGAGAGCTAATGACGCCTCAAGCCAAACCTCATCGATTCAAACTTCAGGAGTGGGGCGTCCTGCGCGGCCAATTTCACGACTCGGGAGGGGGGTCGGCGCGAACGCCCTGGCGGTTTTCGTATCGACCCCCCGCCGAGTGGCGAATCGAGTATGGCGAAGGGACAGGGAACGAACTCATCACGAATGGTCGGCGCACCTGGGTCGTAGAAGCTGGCGTCGGCGTCGTCCTCGGCGGCAGAGGCGAGGCGCTAGTGAATAACAAGCTCTTTAACCTTGTGACGGAGCCTATGGACCGGTTCGGTGCGGTCCGGCCCCAGCAGATCTTCTCTTCCCCCCCAATGACGTCGTGGGACGAAGCCGACGTTTACGAAGGCGAGATTCAGGGACGCTCGGCGTGGATGATCGGCCTGGAGCACGGATGGGAGCTCGGCATCGATCAGCTCAGTGGCGTAGGCCTGCGCTTGTCGAGCCAGGAGCGCGAGATTGGTATCGAACGCCTCGAACTCGACCCGGCGCTACCGGCCGGCTGGTTCGATTGGTCGGGTCCGGAGGACCTCGATCGCCGGCCCGGTGTCGTCTACGTCGGGGTTCCCAACAGCGAGTACCCCGATGGCTTCAGGGCTCACTGGGAGGTGTGCCTGGCAACCGAACTGGTCTACTCCGAAGTCGGACCCAGCGACGCGCCGGTTGACCTCGCTGTCGCGTGGGCTCGAGAACGAGCTGGGCAAGTGATCGTGCGTACCGTGGACCTCACCTGCTACTCCGCTGGGGAGGTAAGACCCGAAGGACAAAGTCTCTCAGCCTGGCCCCGTTGAACGACGGCCGCATATCCGGCCGACAAACCGGGCAGCCGGGTTGCTCCAGCGGTCGGCATCTCATGCAGTCGATGCCGACCGCCCGGGATAAGCGGCGGCCAGGACTTCGGTCGAACCTACGGGTCCCACTGCCGGCCCCGGAGCGCGTTGAGGCGCTCCTTGGGGGCGATGTCCCGCAGGTACCGGTGGCCAAGCTGCGGTGCCCGAGCTGGTCCCGGATCAGGTTGATCGGCTGGCCGTCGCGGGCGAGTTCGGCCGCGTGGGTGTGGCGGAACCCGTGGGCGTGCACCCGCTTCTCGACCCCAGCCTTTGCCGGCGAGCCGGGGCAGGAGCTGACGGACGTAAGGGCGCGTCGATCGGCGCGCGCGTTGCAGCGTGCAGAACCGCCGTGGCCGTGACGTAATGCCAAGGGTCTTCCGTTCGGTCAGCCACCGCTCGACCAGGGCCAGGGGGCCCCGGGGTCGAGAGAGCGACAGTGCGGGCCTGGTCGCCTTTGCCGTGGAGGACCCGCACGGCGCCACGGTCGAGGTCCACATCCTTGGGCAGGAGGGCGAGCGCCTCCGCCAGGCGGAGCCCACCCCGGTACAGGACGGCGACAAGCGCCCGGTTCCGGATCCCTGACGGCGCACGGGGGTGGAAGGCCCGGAGAAAGGCCGTGACCTCCTTGGGCCGGAGCAACCTCGGCCGGGTACTTCTGCCCCTTGTTCGCCGGTGCTCGGGCCGCCTCGCTCCCGTCGGGGTCTCCGGGGTAAGGTGCCAAAACGGCGGCGAGTGCTTCGTCTAAGACTGCTTAGTAGAGGAAGCATTCCGGCCCTGGGCTTCCACTAACCTGGCCGGAGGTCGGGTGTAGGGGCCGGGAAGCGGTTCCTCTAACCCGGGCCTAGAGCCAATACCGTTAACTTAGAGTTACATCGATGTAGTTTGGGGGGATGCCC
>CAZCVW010000095.1:0-10194 GCA_964502185.1 uncultured Burkholderiales bacterium | reverse complement strand
AGGACCCGGAGGCCAGCCGGTCGGCGGCGATGGCCAGGGCGGTGTGCATGCGGGCGATGCGGTCCTCGAACTCCAGCACCTCGACGTAGCGTCGGGCCCGCTCGGCCGCCTGATGGGCCTCTACCGAGTGGACGATCTGGATCTCGAGGCCGGCGATCAGGTCCTCGTAGGGCGAGCGCATGGCCGGGTTTTACCCCGGCGACACCGTGAGCATGCCGACGGGGACGAGTTCGACCCACGTGCGCCCGGGCGTGAGGCGGATGGGCGCTCCCGCCGCGTCGGTGTAGGCGGTGACCGCCTCCGGCGCCGGCTTCGACCAGCGGCCCTTCACCATGCGCCCGCCGGTGAGCACCAGCACTTCCCCTTCACCGACCAGTTCCGCCTCCGGGACGGCGGTACCGGACCGGTCGACCAGCCCGGTGTTGTGGTAGGCGACGAGCTGCAGCACCACGTTCTGGGGTGCCACCCGGGCTCCGGCGGCGTCGACGTGCGGGGTGTCGTTGGTGGTCCGGGCGAACCCGCCGGCCGCCTCGTCCCACTCGTAGACGACCTTGGTCTGCACCTTGTCCTTCCACAGCGCCTGCACCTTCCGGGCCGCCTCGTAGCCGGACGGCGGAGCCTCCCCCGGCGCCCGGTAGGTGAACAGCGGCGGCGGCGGGGCGGCGTCCGCCGGGGCGGCGGCGAAGAGCGGGGGCGTGAGCGAGAACAGGTCGTAGGGCCCGGGCCGCCCCTTCTCCCGGCGGTAGGCCGCCTTGGCGCTGCTGCTGACGCCCACGTCGACCAGCGGCGACGTCCGCAGCAGTTCGGCGAAGACCGTGTTGGCGCCCGAGTAGGAGAAGAGCGGGCGCCCGAGCGCCCGGGCGATGGCGATGTCGGTGGAGCGCGCCGAGCGCACCGGGCCCACCGAGGCGGCGTCCTGCGAGTGGAAGATTACGGCGAAGCGGGTGACGCCGCCCTCGACGCCTTCTTCCACCACCACGTCGGCCTCGTTGATCCCGGCCTGGGGGCGGGCCTTCGGGGCGTTGTCGATCTTGACCACGAGGGCGGGCCGGGCGGCGTGGGCGGCGTCCACCGGGAGCCCGGTGAGCGGGCCGGTGCCGGCGGCGATGCCCGCGGTCGTGGTGGTCGACGGAGCGGAGGTGGTGGTGGGCGCGGCCTCGTCGTTGCCGCCCCCGCAGGCGGCCAGGGCCAGGCCGGCGCCAATGAAGAGCGCAGTGACGAGCGCGCCGAAGCGGTGTCGGGAAGTTCGTCTCATCGAACGGCGAGGGTAACCGGCTGGGCTAACCGGCTGGCGCCACCCGGCTGGTGACGCGGCTCAGCAACCGGCTTCCTCGGCTTCGATCTGGGCGATTTGTTCCACCCGGCCGACATGTCGGCCGCCTTCGAAGGGGGTTTCCAGGAACAAATCGACGATGGCGAGGGCCAAGCCGGAACCGAGCACCCGGCCTCCGAGGCCCAGCACGTTGGCGTCGTTGTGGGCGCGGGCCAGGCGGGCGGTGTACTCGTTCAGGCAGAGGGCGGCCCGCACCCCCCGCACCTTGTTGGCGGCCATGGTCTCGCCCTGGCCACTGCCACCCAGCACGATGCCGAAATCGGCCCCTCCGGCCACCACCACCCGGCCGGCGGCGGCGCAGATCGGCGGGTAGTCGACCGGTTCCTCGGAGTGGGTGCCGAGGTCGTTGACCTCGTGTCCGCTCTTCTGGAGGTGCTCCACCACCACCTGCTTCAAGGCGAAGCCGGCGTGATCGGCGGCGACGACGATGCGGGCCATGCCCGCAAGCTACCCGACCGGGGCGTGGGAGTAGTCGAGGCGGCGCAGGAGTTCGAGCACCCAGACGAGTCGGGGGGAGGGCGTCTTGGGCTCCGGGGCGGCCAGCGCCGGCCTGGTCGGTTTGGCCGGCGTCGGGGTGGTCGCCGGCCTGGGCGCGGCGGGCGGCTGCAGGGTGACTGGCTTCAGGGTGACGGGCTTCGGGGTGACGGGCGGTTTGGGCGCCGCCGTCGTGGTCGTCACCGGCTCCACCGCGGCCGGCGGAGGCGCGTGCTTCGGGATCGGTGCGGGGCCGGTGAACATGTACCGGAAACCTTCGAAGGCCTCCGGCGACGTCGTCACCCGCCAGTCGTACTCGATCCCGTTGGTCGTACTGTCGGCGTTGAAGTACACGAGGGCGGCGATGGCCGGGTACCGCTCGGCCACGATGTCGTGGGACTGGTGGAACCAGGCGCCTTTCTCCCCCGGGCCCCGCTCGAGCACGCCGAACTCGCCGATCATGAGCGGCTTCTTCAGCTTGACGCCCTCGCGGTAGAAGCTGTCGAAGATCTGGTCGAACGACTCCCACGGGTCGCCCGGACGGTTGGGGGCGAAGTTGTATCCGTCGCCGCAGACCCAGTCGACGTACTCCGGCCCCGGGTAGAAGGGCATGGCCTCCCGGTCGCCGATCGCCGAGGCGTTGGGGCACCAGACCCACACCGCGTTGGTGGCGCCCAGCTGCCGGAAGATGTCGACGATGCGCTTCCAGGCGGCCTTGTAATTGTCCGGCCCCTGGGCGAACTCGGCCTTCTTGTTGCCGTCCATCTCCCAGAACCAGCGGATGAAGACCTCGGAGCCGAGCGCCTTGACCGCGTTGGCCCGGGCCACGATGACGTGATCCTGCCGGCCGGCGGCGATGTCACTGGCGTAGGCCGGCTTGCCGTTCCACGAGATCATCGGGATCCGGCCGTTTTCCAGGTCCCACGGCTCCCGCCAGGTGGGGAACTCGTCGCCCCACTCGTAGAAGTGGTGGTCGATGTGGAGGCGCCGGCCCAGCTGGGCCTCCATGTCCGTGATGGCGGCCTGCTGCTTGTCCCGGTTGTAGCCGTCGGGGTGCTTCGTGTAGGCGCCCACGTAGAAACCGGCCGCCGGCACCAGCGGGCCGTCGGGGCGAGCGCCGGCCGCCTCCGCCGGTTCCGGCGCAGACAGAGGCAGCGCGCCCACGGCGAGGGCGACGACGAGGAACAGGGTCCGCCAGCGGGCGGCCCGGACGCTGGAGGGGATTTTTACAATCATTCGGGGGTTCTCGAACAGAGATTCCCCACGAAGCGTGCCATTCCTTTGACGCTGCGTCCAGAACTGGCGGCGCGGCCGCAGTTGGTCCCCTTTTGCCGGATGTACCCCGGGCCGGTCAGTTCCCCCGGGCGATCCACTCGTCGAGATGGGGGGCCTCGGTCCCGATGGTGGTCGAATCACCATGTCCGGTATGGACCACCGTCTCCGGTGGGAGGGTGAACAACCGGTCCCGGATGGAGGCGATCAGGGTGTCGAAGTCGGAGAACGAACGGCCCGTCGCCCCCGGTCCGCCGGCGAAGAGGGTGTCCCCCGAGAAGACGACACCCAGCGACGGGGCGTAGAGGCAGACGCCGCCGGGCGAGTGCCCGGGGGTGTGGATCACCTCGAGGCGCTCGCCAGCGATCTCGAGCAGCTGGCCGTCCTCCAGGGCGCGATCCGCCGCCCGGGCCACGTAGATCCGGTTCCACAACATGGTGTCGTCGGGATGCAGGTACACGGGCGCCCCGGTGAAACCGTGCACGTCGAGGGCGACGTTGATGTGGTCGTTGTGCCCGTGGGTGCAGACGACACCCGTCACCCGCCGGTCGTCGGCCGCCTCGATGATGGGCCCGGGGTCGTGGGCGGCGTCGATGATCAGCACCTCGTCGTCGTCGCCCACCAGCCAGATGTTGTTCTCCACCTCGAAGTCCTGCCCGTCCAGCGAGAAGATCCCGGACGTGCGCACGTGGTCGATGCGAAGGCCGCCCATGGCGTTCAGAACACCACCACGGAGCGGAGGACCTCGCCGCGCTCCATCTTGTGGAAGGCCTCCTCGACGCCGTCGAGGGGGATGGTCTCGGACACGAACCCGTCGAGGTCGAGTTTCCCGGCCAGGTAGAGGTGGACGAGGGTGGGGAAGTCCCGGCTCGGCAGGCAGTCGCCGTACCACGACGATCTGAGCGCCCCGCCCCGGCCGAACAGTTCGATCATGGGGAGTTCGACGGTCATGGTCGGGTTCGGCACCCCGACCTGGACCAGCGTGCCGGCGAGGTCCCGGGCGTAGAAGGCCTGCGTGTACGTCTCCGGCCGCCCGACGGCCTCGACGACCACGTCGGCTCCATTCCCGTCGGTCAGCGCCTTGATGGCCTCGACCGGGTCCTGCTCCCGGGAGTTCACCACGTGGGTGGCCCCGAAGCCCTTGGCCCATTCCAGTTTCCGGGGGTCGACGTCGACGGCGATCACCGTGCGGGCCCCGGCCAGGGCACTGGCGGCGATGGCGGCGTCGCCGACGCCTCCGCAGCCGATGACGGCCACCGTGTCGCCCCGGGTGACACCGCCGGTGTTGAGCGCCGCCCCGAACCCGGCCATGATCCCGCATCCGATCAGGCCGGCCGCCTCCGGCCGGGCCCTCGGGTCGACCGGGACGCATTGCCCGGCGGCGACCAGGGTCTTCTCGGCGAAGGCGCCGATACCGAGGGCCGGCGACAAGGGCAGGTCGCCGAGCATCATCTTCTGCTCGGCGTTCTGGGAGTCGAAGCAGTACCAGGGCCGGCCCCGGCGGCACGAGCGGCACCGGCCGCAGGGCGCCCGCCAGGCGATGACGACGTAGTCGCCGGCGGCGAGTCCGGTCACGCCCTCCCCCACCGACTCGACCACGCCGGCCGCTTCGTGGCCGAGCAGGAACGGGAACTCGTCGTTGATGCCGCCCTCGCGGTAATGCAGGTCGGTGTGGCAGACGCCGCACGCCTTGACCTGGACCAGGGCCTCTCCGGGCCCGGGGTCGGGGACCGTGATGGTCTCCACGCTGACCGGGGCCCCCTTGGCCGTGGCCACCACCCCTCGAACCTCGTGCGGCATCGCCCTCTCCCTTCCGCTGACCAGAGACGAGGGGACACTACCCGGGTGTCAACCGCCGGGATCAGCGGCGGGCTCTTCGGGCTCTTCGGTGCCGTCGTCGAGGCCGTTCTGGTCCGAGTCGACCAACTCGAAGGCCCCGATGTCGCAAGCTCCCGTCGCGGCCGATTCCCCGCTGGTCGATGGTGTTCTCGTCGAGGAACTGGACGGTGGTGTCACACAAGCCCGGGTTGATGGCCGCGCTGCCCGCCCCGAGGGCCCGGGTCTTGGTCACTCCGCCGTTGGCCCGCAGCGGTCCGAGGAGCCGGGGCCCGGTGATGCCCGGGCAGGTCTCGTCGCCCGTCAGGTTGCGCCCGCCGGTGACCTTCTCGCCCGCGCAGCTCGCGCCGGTGTTGTCGGCCACGAGGCTGTTCCTCACCTCGGCGAACCATGCGGTTCCCGATGCCGACCCCGTGGTTGCGGGCCACGGTCACGGCGGACAGGAAGATCTTTGGCCGCGTTCTCCACCACTTGTTCCTGGCCCTCGTTGTCGGTGATCGTGGAGTTGACGATCGAGGCACTGGCGATGTTCCGCAGCGTGCTGCTGCCCGCCTCCCCGACGTTGTCGTGGACGGTGGACCGGGCCATCTCGAGGCGCCCGTTGTTCTCCAGGGTGCTGCCGCCGGGGCCCGACTTGTTGTTCCGGATCGTCGTGTTGATGATGCCGGCCTCGCCGTAGTTGGCCACGGCCGCGCCCTGGCGAGCCTACGCCTGCCAATCCCCTGACTGCCGGCGTCTACGCTGCCGGGGCTGTTGCCCCGCACGCTTCCCCAGCCCCTGCGCCCCCAGGAGGACCAGATGGCCGAGCCCGTCATCGTCGCCACCGCCCGCAGCCCCATCGGACGGGCGTTCAAGGGATCGCTCATCGAGTTGCGGCCCGACGACCTGGCCGCCGGCATCATCCAGGCCGCGCTCTCCAAGGTCCCCGAACTCGACGCCCACTCGATCGACGACCTGATGCTCGGCTGCGGGCTGCCCGGCGGGGAGCAGGGCTACAACATGGGCCGGGTCGTGGCCATCCTGGCCGGGATGCCCGAAGTGCCGGGCTGCACCATCACCCGGTACTGCTCCTCGTCGCTGCAGACCATCCGGATGGCCGCCCATGCCATCAAGGCGGGCGAGGGCGACGCCTTCGTGGCCGCCGGGGTGGAGATGGTGACCCGGTTCGTGAAGGGCAACTCCGACAGCCTGCCCGACACCCGCAACCCCCGCTTTGCCGACGCCGAGGCCCGCAGCGAGGCCCGGTCGGGAGGTGGGCCAGATGGAGAGAAGGCAGAGGCGTGGAAGCCGGTGGAGGACGGGCTGCCCGACATTTACATCGCCATGGGCCAGACGGCCGAAAACGTGGCCGAACTGGAGGACGTCTCCCGGGAGGAGATGGACGAGTTCGCCGCCCTGTCGCAGAACCGGGCGGTGGCCGCCCAGACGAACGGCCTCACCGAACGGGAGATCACGCCGGTCCGGGTGCCGAACGGCGACGTCATCAGCAAGGACGACGGGCCCCGGCCGGGAACGACCGCCGAGGGCTTGTCCGGCCTCAAGCCGGTGTTCCGGCCCGACGGGAAGATCACCGCCGGGAACGCCTGCCCCCTCAACGACGGGGCGGCCGCCGTGATCGTGATGAGCGACACGCGGGCGGCCGAGTTGGGAATCCGTCCGCTGGCCCGGATCGTGTCCTCGGGCGTCTCGGCGCTGGATCCGGAGATCATGGGCCTCGGCCCCATCGAGGCGTGCCGGCAGGCCATGCGCCGGGCGGGCATGACGATCGACGACATCGACCTCGTCGAGATCAACGAGGCGTTCGCCGCCCAGGTGATCCCGTCCGCCCGTCACCTGGGCATCCCCTGGGACAAGCTCAACGTCAACGGCGGGGCCATCGCCCTCGGGCACCCGTTCGGGATGACCGGCGCCCGCATCATGGGCACGCTGCTCAACAACCTGGAGGACGCCGACAAGACGATCGGCATGGAGTCGATGTGCGTCGGCGGCGGTCAGGGCATGGCCATGATCATCGAACGGCTGTGATGGCGCAGGCATGACCAAGGCCGGACCGGACCCGTCGGAGTCGCTCGCCTTCGAGACCCGGGCCATCCACTTCGCCCAGGAACCGGACCCGGCCACGGGCGCGGTGGCCGTGCCGATCTACCAGACGTCGACGTTCGCCCAGGACGACGTCGATCGGGACCAACCCTGGACGTACTCCCGCACCGGCAACCCGACCCGGGCCGCCCTGGAGCGGTGTATCGCCTCGCTCGAGGGTGCGGCGCACGGCTTCTGTTACGCCAGCGGCCTCGCCGCCGAGGACACCGTGTTCCGGCTGCTGCGCCCGGGCGATCACATCGTCGTCCCCCGGGACTTCTACGGCGGCACCTACCGCCTGCTGACCCGGGTGTGGGAGCCCATGGGGGTGAGCTTCACGCCGGCGGACCTGGCTGTCTCATCGGGCAGGGGCTCATCGTTGACTGGCGATCTTGATGCGCTGAACGCCGCCTGGCGGCCGGAGACCCGGCTGGTCTGGGTCGAGAGCCCGTCGAATCCACACCTCGACATCGTCGACATCGGTGCCGTGGCCGGCTTCGCCCGGGAGCGGGGGGCGCTGTGCGCCGTCGACAACACGCTGTGCTCACCGTGGCTCCAGCAGCCGCTGGCCCTCGGCGCCGACGTGGTCGTCCACTCGACGACCAAGTATCTGGGCGGCCACTCCGACGTGCTCGGCGGCTTCGTCGGCACCTCTGACGACGGCCTGGCCGAGCGCCTGGCGCTGCTCCAGACGGCCACCGGCCCGGTGGCCGGCCCGATCGATTCGTTCCTCGTGCTGCGGGGCGTGAAGACCCTGTCGCTGCGGATGGACCGACACTGCGCCAACGCCGCGGCTGTGGCCGCCTTCCTCTCCGACCACCCCGCCGTGGCCGGCGTGCTCTACCCGGGCCTGCCCGACCACCCGGGCCACGACCTGGCCGCCCGCCAGATGCGCGCCTTCGGCGGCATGGTCTCGTTCACGCTGGCCGGCGGGAGCGACGCCGCCCGGAAGTTCTGCGCCCGCACGAGACTCTTCGCCCTCGGCGGGTCCCTGGGCGGCGTGGAATCCCTCGTCTCCTACCCGCCGACCATGAGCCACTTCGCCATGGAAGGCGGCGACCTGGCCTGCGACCCGTCCCTCGTCCGCCTGTCCGTTGGCATCGAAGCCCCCAAAGACCTGATCGCCGACTTAACGCAGGCGCTGGACGGCGGGTAGCCCGTAGCAGGATCGTCCGGGGTGAGGCGGCGAATAGAGGCCATATCCCGCCTCGGAGGTCGTCTTGCCCTTCACCATCGCCCATGCCGCCGCCGCCCGTCCCCTGTGGCGGTTGTCCGGAGAACGGCTGGTTCTGTCCGCGCTGGCCGTGGGCTCCATGGCGCCGGACTTCGAGTACCTCGTCCACCTGACGTCCCGCCGCACCATCGGCCACACGCTCCTCGGGGTGGTCCTGCTGTGCCTGCCTGCGTCGTTGGCCGTCCTGGCGGTGTGGCACCGGCTCGTCGGTCCGGCGGTGGCGCGGTTGCTGCCGCCCTGGCTCGACGGGCTTGCCCGCGCCTGTTCCCAGCCCTTCGCGTTCGGACGGGCGCGGCGTTTCTCGTGGGTGTGCCTTTCGGTGGTCTTCGGGTCCCTTAGCCACCTCGCGTGGGATGCCTTCACCCACCGCCGAGGCGACATCGTCCTGCAAGCACACCTCCTGCGGGATCACCTGTGGGCCGGCGGGCCCCCCATCTTCAAGCTCCTGCAGTACGCCAGCGGTGTGATGGGCATGATCCTGCTGTTCCGCTGGGCCTCCCACCTGCAGAGGCGCCCGGGAGCGGGGCCGTCGCCCGCCCGGGTTTCCCTGACCTTCCGGCACCGGGCCTGGGCGGCCGTGGTCGCCACCGCCGGGGTGGTCGCCACCGCCAACGCCCTGCGGCTTGCTTCCGACGGCCGCCCCGGCAGGGCCATCGTGGTCGCCGCCGTGCTCGGCTCGATGACTGGCGGCACCCTTGCTCTGCTCGGCGCCAGCCTGGCCACCGCCAGGCGCCCGGGCTAGTGCCACCACCGCAAACGTTCGCCCACCGGGCCACCACCCGGCCCCCGTCGTTGCGGCCTTTCCGTGCCCGCTCGAACATGCCGATACTGAGCGGACGTAACGCGGCAAAACGTTGTCTGACACGGCACTAGATCAGCTCGCTAGATCAGCTCGCTAGATCAGCCGGCCGGTCATCGATTCCCGGACCGCTTCGAGGGCGCCGGGCGGGAAGGGCTGGGAACCGCCGAGGGCGGCCGCCCGCCACTCCGCCTCGGCCGCCTCTTCCAGGGCGATGGTGAGGTCGACGGCCGCCTCCACGCTCGGCCCGAAGACGAGGACGCCGTGGTTGGCGAGGAGAACGGCCCACGTGGCCGGGTCGGCCTCCAGCGCGGCCAGGATCCCTTCGACCGACTTGGGCGAGCCTCTCGGCGCCCAGGGAACGACCGGGACCTCGACGGCCTGCCCGGAGCGCAGCAGGCCTTCGTAGCGGGACGGAAGCGGCCGGCCGGCCACCGCGAAGGCGGTGGCCGCGGGCGAGTGCAGGTGGACGACGGCCCCGACATCGGGCGAGTGGCGGTACACCTCAGCGTGCATCGGCACGATCTCCAGCGCGCCGGGGTCGAGGCTGCCGGTCATCGGTCCGCCGTCGAGGTGGACGACGGTGAGACCGCCGAGGACCAACTCCGGGAGCGGGGCGCCGGCCGCCAGCAGCATGCGGTCGTCGTCGAGGCGGAGCGAGAGGTTGCCGTGCCCGCTGGCCGACACGACTCCGGCTTCCACGAGGCGGGCGGCGGCCAGCAGCAGGGCACGCCCGGCAGAAGGAGTCCCGTGTTCAACCGGCACGGAGCGAAGCCTACGACGACAGCCAGTCCCTGCTCAGCCTCGGCGGCCAAGCGGGCCTCCCTCTTCCTGCTGGGCGCCCGCCAATGTGCCCGCGATCGGCGCTCCCGACGAGCATAGAACGGTCACTGACTGGGTCGGGCGAACGCCGGTTCGTCCGCCAGGCAAGCAGCCTTGTGCGTTTACCGGGCCCTGCCCCCGGTAAACGCACAAGGCTCGAGATCATCCTCGGGCGGCGTCACCGCGGCGTGCCACAAAAGGATGCAATGAAGGGGCGGCGGGCGGTCTGAGAACCGCAGCTCGCATTCGGCCACCGGCCCCCTTCTTTGCAACCTTGGCCTTTGTGCCGGCAGCGCATAACGGATACGGGCGGCCGGGGCTACAGCACCAGTTCGGCGACGGCTC
>CAZCVW010000094.1:0-10250 GCA_964502185.1 uncultured Burkholderiales bacterium | reverse complement strand
GGCACAGAAGGGGACGGATTGGTGCCTCGCCGAACTGGCGTTCTTCACACGCGATTGGTGTGAGTGAGGATGCCGATCCCCGGCGGCTGCCCTCTAGCTCAGCGAGCGGAGGTGCGGGAAGAGGATGACTTCCCGGATCGACGACACCCCGGCCAGGAGCATGGCGAGACGGTCGATGCCGATCCCGAGTCCGCCGGAGGGGGGCAGGCCGTACTCGAGGGCGGTGAGGTAGTCCTCGTCGACCCCGTGGGCCTCGACGTCGCCGGCGGCGGAGAGCCGGGCCTGGTCCTCGAAGCGCCGGCGCTGGTCGACGGGGTCGTTGAGCTCGGAGAAGGCGTTGGCCAGCTCCCGGCCGGCGACGATGACCTCGAACCGTTCGACCAATTCCGGGTCGTCCCGGTGGAGGCGGGCCAGGGGCGACACCTCGCGGGGGTAGTCGCACACGAAGGTCGGCCCGGAGATGTTCGCCTCGGTCGTCTTCTCGTAGATCTCGAGGACGAGCTTGCCGGGCCCCCAGGCGGGGTCGAAGGGGACGCCGAGCCGCTCGGCGATCGCCTGGAGATCCGCCACCGGCATGGAGGGGTGGACGTCGACGCCGGCGTGCTGCTTCACCACGTCGGCCAACGTGACCCGCGGCCAGGGGGGCGTGAGGTCGAACGTCTCACCGTCGACCTCGACCACGGTGGAGCCGGTGGCGGCCAGGGCGGCGTCGGCCACCAGCTCCTCGGTGAGGGTCATCATGTCGGTGTAGTCGGCGAAGGCCTGGTAGGCCTCGAGCATCGTGAACTCGGGGTTGTGCCGGGTGGACAGCCCCTCGTTGCGGAAGACCCGACCCATCTCGTAGACCCGTTCGAAGCCGGCCACCACCAGGCGCTTGAGGTACAGCTCGGGGGCGATCCGCAGGTAGAACTCGGCGTCGAGCGCGTTGTGGTGGGTCACGAACGGCCGGGCGACGGCGCCGCCGGGGACGGGGTGGAGGATCGGCGTCTCCACCTCCACGAACCCCTTGGCCTCGAGGTGGCGGCGGAGGGCGGACATGGCCGCGAAGCGGATCTCGAAGACCCGCCGGGCCTCCTCGTTGACGGTCAGGTCGACGTAGCGCTGGCGGAAGCGGGTCTCGACGTCGGAGAGGCCGTGCCACTTGTCGGGCAGCGGCCGCAGCGACTTGGCCAGCAGCTGGAACTCCTTGACCTTGACCGAGAGCTCGCCTCTGCGGGTCGTCATCACTTCGCCCGACGCTCCGATCCAGTCGCCGAGGTCGAAGCGCTCGAAGGCGGCGAGGCCCGCTTCGCCGACCTCGGCCATGGAGACGAAGAGCTGGATGGTGCCCGTCCCGTCCCGCATGGTGCCAAAGGCGAGCTTGCCCTGGCGGCGGATCAGCATGAGCCGGCCGGCCACCTTCACACCCACGCCGGTCTCGGTGCCCGGCTCCAGCGCGGGGAACTCGGCCCGGAGCTCGGCGGCGGTGTGATCGCGGTCGAAGCGGACGGGGTACGGGTCGATCCCAACGGAGCGCAGCGACTCGACCTCGGCCAGGCGCCGGGCGCGTTCGCCGCCGTCACTCATCGAGTTTGGGCTCATCAGGCGTTCCGGTTGAAGACGAGGCGCAGCCCGTAGAGGGTGAGCCACGGTTCCTCGTGCTGGATGGTCTGGGAGACCGGGGCGATGAGCGCGGCGAGCCCGCCGGTGGCGATCACCGTGCACGGGCCGAGTTCCTGCTCGAAGCAGCGGACCAGGTGGTCAACCTGGCCGGTGAAGCCATGGATGGCGCCGGACTGGATCGACTCCACCGTCGACTTCCCGATGATGTGCTTGGGCGGCACCAGCTCGACCTTCCGCAGTCCGGCGGCCCGGCCGAAGAGGGCGTCCATCGACACTTCGATACCGGGGATGATCGCGCCGCCGAGGTACTCACCCTTCGTGCTCACCGCGTCGAGGGTGGTGGCGGTGCCGAAGTCGACGATGATGGTGGGCCCACCGTAGAGCTCGTAGGCGGCCACCGCGTTGGCGATGCGGTCGGCGCCGACCTCCTTCGGGTTCTCGTAGAGGATCGGCATGCCGGTCCTCACCCCGGGTTCGATGATGCAGGGCGACAGCCCGAAGTGCCGCTCCGACATCTCCCGCAGAGCCGCCGTCATCCGGGGCACCACGGAGGAGATGGCCATGCCGGTCACGGCCTCGACGGCGTTGAGTCCCTGCCAGCCGATGAACTGGCGCAGGGCCAGGGCGAGCTCGTCGGAGGTGCGGTCGGCCACGGTGGCGACGCGCCAGTGGTCGACGAGGTCCGGGCCGTCGAAGAGGCCGATCACCGTCTGGGTGTTACCCACGTCGATAGCCAGCAGCACGGGATCGGTTACTCCAGGTCCAGGGCGACGTCGAGGACGGGCGCCGAGTGGGTGAGGGCCCCTACCGAGATGAGGTCGGCTCCGGCTGCGGCATAGGCGGCCACCGTATCGAGCGTGACGCCGCCCGACACCTCCAGAGGGGCCGCGCCACCGAGGATGCCGACGGCCCGGGCGACGGCGTCGGGCGACATGTTGTCGACCAGCACCACGTCGGCGCCGGCCGCCTTGGCCTGCTCGACCTGGTCGAGCGTGTCGCACTCGACCTCGACGGTGACGCCGGGCCAGCGGCTCCGGGCCCGGGCGACGGCCTCGGCCAGGGGAACGACGCGGAGGTGGTTGTCCTTGATGAGGACGGCGTCGGACAGGCAGCCCCGGTGGTTGGCGCCGCCGCCGGCCCGGACGGCCGCCTTTTCCAGGGCCCGGAGGCCGGGGGTCGTTTTCCGCGTGTCGCGGATGCGGGCACCGTGCTCGCCGCCGGGAGTGCGGGCCGCGGCCACGTAGGCGGCGGTCAGCGTGGCGATGCCGGACAGGTGGCCGAGAAAGTTGAGGGCGGAGCGCTCCCCGGTGAGGATCGATCGCAGGGGGCCGTCGACCCGGCCGATGATCTGACCGGGGCTCAGGCGGTCGCCGTCGGCGGCCCGCCAGTTCAGTCGGACGGCGGGGTCGAGCTGGGCGTAGACGGCAGTGGCGCAGGCGGTGCCGGCCAGCACCCCGGCGGCCCGGGCCACGATGTCGCCGGCACCGGAGGCGCCGCCGGACACGAGGGCCAGGGAGGTGAGGTCGCCGAGGACGCCGAGGTCTTCGGCCAGGGCCCGGGCGACGGCGTCGGCCACCGCGGTGGGGGGCGGGTCAAAGTCACGCGGCATTGGCGGGCGGCCTTAGTGCTCGTGGGCGAGGGCCACGGCGGCGGGCACCCGGAAGCGGCTGCCGGGGCCGAGCCCGAGGTGGACGATGCGCTCGACGGCCCGGCTCGGCTCGGGGAAGTCGAGGCGGTGGTGGGCACCGCGGGATTCGGTCCGCTCGGCGGCGGCGGTGGTGAGGGCCAGGCCCGCGGCCACCAGGGAGCGCAGCTCGTGGACGGCCGGATCGCCATCGGGCAGGGCGCCGGCCTCGGCCCCGATCTGGAGCAGGTCGGCTTCGGCCCGGGCGAGACCGGCGGCCTCCCGCAGCACCCCGGCGTGGAGGCTCATGGTGCGCTGGAGGCGGTCGCGCAGTCTGTCGGTCGATACCCCCCCGTTTTCACAGGCTGTTGCGCTTGTGCGGCTCTGTGCCGTACCAGCGCAATCGCCTGAGCGGTCGCCGAGGACGGCGAGCGGGACGCCCCGGAGGGCGCCGGTGGGTTCGGGGGCGTCGCGGCCTTCGGCGATGGCGGCGCCGGCGCGCTGGCCGAAGACCAGGCCTTCGAGCAGCGAGTTGGAGGCGAGGCGGTTGGCGCCGTGGACGCCGGTGCAGGCCACCTCGCCGCAGGCCCATAGGCCCGGGAGCGAGGCGGCGCCGTCGAGGTCGGTCATGACCCCACCACAGAGGTAGTGAGCGGCGGGCGCGACGGGCAGCCAGTCCTTGGTCGGATCGAGACCCAGCTCCCGGCACGCCTGCCAGATGGTGGGGAAGCGCTCCGGGAAGCCGGCGATCCCGGTGGCGTCGAGCCACAGATGGTCGAGCCCTCGGTCGACCAGGCGCCGGGCGATGGCCCGGGACACGACGTCGCGGGGAGCGAGGTCGGCCAGGGGATGATCGGCGGCCATGAAGGCGATGCCACCCTCGTCGCGCAGCACCGCCCCCTCGCCCCGCAGGGCCTCGGAGAGCAGCGGGCGGGGCATGACGGGGTGGTGCAGGGCGGTGGGATGGAACTGCATGAACTCGACGTCGGCCACCGCCGCCCCCGCCCGCAGCGCCATGGCGACCCCGTCGCCGGTGGACAACGTCGGGTTGGTGGTGACCGAGAACAGCTGGCCGGCGCCGCCACAGGCGAGGATGACGTGGCGGGCGGTGAACTCGGCCGGTGACCCGTCGGCGGCGATGCCGGCCACGCCCCGGCAGCGCCCGCCCTCGACAATCAGGTCGGTCGCCAGCCAGTGCTCGGCCACGTGGACAGCCGTCCCCTTGACCGCGTCGACCAGCGCCCGCTGCACCTCGTGGCCGGTCGCGTCGCCGCCGGCGTGGACGACGCGGGCGAGGGAGTGGCCGCCTTCCCGGGCCAGGGCCAACGGGCTGGCCGGCGCGCGGGCCGACCGATTGGCTGGCAAATTGGCTGGCACGCGGTCGAAGGCGGCGCCGAGGGCGATCAGGTCGAGCAGGCGGGCGGGGCCGTCGGCGCAGAGCACCCGGACGGCCTCGGCGTCGCAGAGCCCCCCGCCGGCCGAGAGGGTGTCGGAGAAGTGGAGCTCGGGGGAGTCGGGGGGTGAGAGGGCGGCGGCCACTCCGCCCTGGGCGTAGCGGGTGGCCGAAGCGGCGAGCTCGCCCTTGGTGAGGACGGCCACCGAGTAGCCCGCCCGGGCGGCGGTGAGAGCGGCGGTCAGGCCGGCCACCCCGGAGCCGAGCACGAGAACGTCGGCTCGCGCGGGGGTCGGCCCGGGGGTCATGCCAGTTCGGGGATCATGGCCGGGTCGGGCACCGGACGGTTGCGGTCGTCGACGTGGACGATCTTCGGGGCGAAGTTCGTGAGTTCGGCCTGCTCGTACTCGGCGTAGGTGATGACGATGACCCGGTCGCCGGTGTGGACGAGCCGGGCGGCGGCGCCGTTGAGCGTGACCTCGCCGGGCCCGCCCACGATGGCGTAGGTCTCGAACCGGGCCCCGTTGTCGATGTCGAGTACGGCCACCTGTTCCCACTCCAGAATGTCGGCCCGCGCCATGAGCTCCGGATCCAGGGAGATGGAACCGACGTAGTTCAGGTCGGCCCCGGTCACCTTGGCCCGGTGGATCTTCGACTTCATCATCCTGCGGCGCACGTAGCCTCCCCCTCGGCGGTTACGGACGGGGCCACTGTCAGACCGAGATCGACGCGGGCCCCTCGGGCGTCGAAGCGGATGGTCATGTTGTCGATCAGGCGGACGTCGCCCACCCGGGCGGCCACCGCCACCAGCACCTCGGCGGTCATATCGGGGGACACCCCCGGGCCCCCGGGTACGAGTTCCTCCACCGGGGTGAGGTCGAAAGCGTCGACCACCTCGGCGTACTCCAACCGCACCAGGGGCTCAGTGGTGAGGATGTTGGCCACCACCCGGCGCACCCGGCCGGCGTCCCGCTCGCCCCGTTTCACCAGCTCGGCGCCCGCCTTCAGGCCCCGGTTGATCACCGTGGCGGCCCGGCGCTCGGCGGGCCCGAGGTTGCGGTTGCGGCTCGACATGGCGAGCCCGTCCGCCTCCCGGACGAGCGGGCAACCGACGACCTCCACGGGGAGGTTCAGGTCTCCGGCCAGCCGGCGCACGATGGCGAGCTGCTGGGCGTCCTTGCGGCCGAAGTAGGCGGTGGCCGGCGCCATTAGGGCGAAGAGCTTGGTCACGACCGTGGCCACGCCGTCGAAGTGGCCGGGCCGGGCGGCACCGCACAGCCCGTCGGATAGGGCGCCGACCGAAACGGTGGTGAGGGGCTGGCCCCCCGGGTACATGTCGGCCACCGTCGGGGCGAACACCACGTCGACGCCTTCCGCCCGGGCGACGGCGAGGTCGCCGTCGAGGTCCCGGGGGTAGCGGTCGAGGTCTTCGGCGGGACCGAACTGCAGGGGGTTCACGAACAGGGACACGACGGTGAGGTCGTGGGCCTGGCGGGCGGCCCGCATGAGCGACCGGTGGCCTTCGTGGAAGGCGCCCATGGTGGGCACGAAACCGACGGTGGCGCCCGAGCGACGGGCGTCGTCGAGCCGCTGGCGCACCTCAGGGAGGCGGGTGATGACCACGGTGGTGTTCACGGCCTGGTCTCTTCAGACCTTTCGTTCCAGCCCCGGACGGGGTGCCGGACTACTCGGGCACCTGCAATGCTACAGGCGAGCGGCGGACTCCTGGCCAACCGGCGGCCGGTGCGACGACGACGTCGGGGGCCACGTCGGCCAGAGGGGCGAGCACGAAGGCCCGTTGGTGCATACGGGGATGCGGGACGACGAGGTCGGCCTCCGCGACCCGCTCGTGGCCGACCATGAGCACGTCGACGTCGAGCGGGCGGGGGCCCCAGCGCTCGCCGCCCTCGGCCCGGCCCGCGGCCCGCTCCAATTCCTTGGCCACGCCGAGCAGGGCCCGGGCGTCGAGGTCGGTGTCGAGCACCACCACGGCGTTCAGGTAGTCCGGCTGAGCCGGGCCGCCGACCGGTTCCGTCTCGTAGACCGGCGACACGGCCGTGACGGTGCCCGCCCGCTCGGCGAGGCCGTACAGGGCGCACTGCAGGTGGGCGAGGCGGTCCCCGAGGTTGGAGCCCAGCCCGAGGTAGGCCCGGGTGGCGATCTTCCCGGCCCTCCTTACCGCTCGATCCGGACGCCGACGTGCCTGACCATCAGACCGACGGGAGGCCGGAGCTTGCGGACGGTGACCGCCACCGACGCCACCCGCTTGTCCGCCTTGCAGGCGTCGGCGATCCTGGTGGCCAGCGCCTCCATCAGGCTGTAGCGCCCCGTCTCGATGATCTTGACGACGGAGGCGGCCAGCATGTCGTAGTCGACGGTGTCGGAGAGCAGGTCGCTGCGGCCGGGCAGGGAGAGGTCGACGGCCAGTTCTATGTCCACCTCGAAGGGCTGGGGCCGGCTGTGTTCTTCGGGCAGCACGCCGTGGGTGCCGAGGGCCCGGATGCCGGTGAGGACGATGGAGTCAGTCACAAGGGCGGGGAGCCTACCGGCCGGCCCCGGAGCGAGCCCTAATCCGTCTATCGCCATCTGAATCGGTCGGTCGATGGGCCGGTCGGACGGTAATCTTCGGGGCACTATGCGCCGCCGCCACCCGCTTCTGCTCGCCGCCTCGCTGGCCCTGGCGACCGTGCCCGCCGCCGGGGCGGGCGCGGCCGAGACCGAAGTCATGGTGTCGATCTCCAACTTCCGGTTCTGCCTCGACGAGGGCGTCGAGTGCGGGGTGGACAAGCGGGCCTACACCCGCTTCGACGGGGGGCCGCTGCAGGGCAGCGACAACCCGAACGCCTTCATTCCCGTCCGGCCCGGCGACAAGGTGGTCTGGACGTACCGTGACACCGGTGTGTGCGACCGGATGATCGGTCCCGACCGGGGCAACTGCCCGGGCCACGAGGTGCAGTTCGAGCGGGCGACGCACCGGGGATGGGTCGGCTTCCTCCCGTCCCGCAAGGGCCCGATCAGCATCAGCTGGACGGTGCCCGCCAACGCCGCCTCCGGCACGGTCATGCGCTACTACTGCGACACCAACGACCACGGCGCCCTCGGGCTGACCGGGGCGTTGATCGTCGAGTAGCCCGCCCGGCTCAGGGGCGGCGGTGAGGCCGGCTCGCCGGTAACCCTCAGGCCCAGAGGGTGCAGATCGGTGCGGCAACGATCCGATCGCCCAGGCTGTAGACGCGGGCGCCGGAATGCAGGACGACGCCGGCGACGAACCGGTCGCCGAGCTGATCGCGCAGCCAGGCCAGGTGTCGGGCGGCGTCCCTCCCCGGTCCACTGTCCGCCTTGACCTCTACGCCGACGATCCGCTGGCCGCCGAGCTCGGCGATGAGATCCACCTCCCGGCGTCCCTGCTCCTGCCGCAGGTGGAACAGGCGCGGCCTCGTCTCGGCGACGACCGGTTCGACGCGCAGTTGGGCGGCCACGAACGTGTCGAGGACCCGGCCGAGCAGATCGCCGTCGCGCAGCACCGCGGCGGTGTCGATGCGCAAGATGCCGGCCAGCAGCGCCGGGTCGACGAGGTAGCGCTTGGAGGCGCGAACGAGACGGCTCAAGCGGTTGGAGGTCCATGCCGGCACGGCATCGACCACGAGCAGATTCTCGAGCAGGCGCTCGTAGGCCAGGGCGGTCTTGCGATTGACGCCCGCCGCCTCGTAGATGCTTCGGTCCGTGGCCAGGCCGGCGGAGTTCAGGGCGTAGGCCTCGAAGTACCGGCGGAGCCGAACGGGATCCCGGCCGCCCTCGATCGAAAGTGCGTCCCGGGTGATGAGCTGGTCGATATAGCTCTCGAGCCAGCGTTGGCGTGCCCCGGCCGAGCGGGCCAGGGCGGCGTCGGGGAATCCGCCCCGCAGAGCCAGGTCGACATAGTCACGAAGGTCCGGCGGATCGCTGGCCACCTCCAGCGGCTCCCCGAGGCCGAGCCGGTCGAGCAGAGGACGGGCATGGGGTCGCCCGATCTGCTCGGCAATGGTCAGCGGATGCATGGCGAGCCGGACGACGCGTCCCGTTCCCGGCCATGTCTCCGCTTCGAGCTCCGCCCGCACCGAACCGGTCAGGACGAAGCGGCCCGGGTGCGAGTCCGCGTCGACAGCCCGCTTCACCGCGCCGAGAACGCCTGGCACAGCCTGCCATTCGTCGAGCAGCACGGGCTCGGGCAGACCGCGCAGGGCCGCGTCCGGATCCGCCCGCATGGCCGCCGCCTCCATCTCGCGATCGAGGTGCACGATCGTCGCAGCATGCCGGGAGGCGGTCGTCGTCTTACCCGTTGCCCGAGGCCCCACGAGCGCCAGAGCCGGAAGCTCGGTGAGCAATGCGGCCAACAGCCCCTCGACCGAGCGTTCCAGATACGCTGCCACCAGATTACAATACCGCTATTCCGCGGTCTTACATACTGCTTTCCCGCACACCCGCCTCCCTCTTAGCCGCAACGGTAGCCCGCCGGTCTCAGGGGCGCCGGGCGACCAGCGCCACCGAACCGATCTGGCGCCGGTAGCGCTGGAAGGTCATGAAGATCTGCCCGAGCCGGCGCAGCGCGCCCGGCTCCCGGACGGCCCGCCCGAGGAAGCGCAGCGTCCCCATCCCGCCTTCGTCCCGCACGAAGGTCGCGGGCGACAGCAACAGAAGAGGCGCGCTCGACTGGTGGGTCACCTCGAACCCGCCCGCTTCCAGGAGCGCGCGCCACTCGGGAAGGGTGAGGGGCCGGGCCCGGACGCGCAGCACCCGGGTAAGCGTCTCTTTGATCTCGTCCTTGTCGGAGGCGGGCAGGTCCTCCGGCGTGAGGAGCAGTTCGTGCAGGCCGAGCCAGCCGCCGGGGCGCAGCAGCCGGCCCGCCTCGGCGATGATCCGCTCCTTGGTCTCGTCCGTTTCGAGAGTCAGGACCGCCTCGCCGAACACGACGCTGGCCGCCCCGTCCGGCAGACCGGTGGCGTCGGGGCGGGCCACCAGGCACTGGTGGCGCGGGTCGCGGGCGAGGGTCCGGGAGCGGGCCGCTTCCTCTTCGCCCCGTTCCAGGCCGATGTAGGAGGAGGGGGAGAACTCGGCGAGCACCATGCCGGCGGTGACGCCGAGGCCCGGGGCGAGGTCCACCACGTCGTCGCCGGGGCCGACGGAGAGGCCGGCGAGCATCGCCCGGGTGACGGGCAGGCCGCCCGGCCGCATGACGCGTTTGCCGAGGCGGGCGAGGAGCCAGTGGGCCGGCATCGTCTCGGCCGAAAGGCTCGCCCCGGGCACCGGAGGCACGCCGTCGACCTCGTTCTTAGGTTTGCCTAACTTCATGGAACAAGGCTATCAACAAGGACTACTCATACCGCCTAAGACCTGAGGATGGCCTCATGGGGACACGATCGCTCCGGCCCGTCATCGTCGCGGCGCTGGCCGTCTCGCTCGCCTTGGCCGGATGCGGAGGTTCGGACTCCACCGGCGACGATCGGGCCGCTCCGGCGCCCGAGCAGATCGACCCGTCCGCGAGAGGTGCCGACCCTGCCGCTCCGGCCGGGGTGATCACCGATCCCGGAACTTTGCGGTCGTCGGCGCCGGCGCCCGAAAAGGACGCAGCCAAGGACGCAGCCGCGGCGCCGG
>CAZCVW010000093.1:0-10300 GCA_964502185.1 uncultured Burkholderiales bacterium | reverse complement strand
ACCCGGCTGGTCGCCCCGGCGGTGCCGAGCAGCTTCCGGCCGGCGTCTCGCGCCTTGTCGATGAGCATCGCCGCGGGGGCCGCCAGGATGTTGCCCGGCGGCTCGTCCGGCAGGCGCGGGTGCGGATGCGTGGGCGCCCGCCTCTTGGCCTCGGCCATGGCGTTGCCGAGCTCTTCGAGGGGCTCCTTGCCCATCAGCTTCGCGACCTTACCGAAGAGCTCGTCCTCTTCCTCTTCGACGTGGTGGCGGACGCTTTCCATCAGCACGGTCACCTTGGCCGAGTAGCGCTCGTCGTCGGGGTGCATCTTGTCGAGCTCGGAAAGGGTCCACTTGACGATGTGGTGCTCTTCGAGCGACTCGAGGACGAGATCGGCGACGGCCGCCTGCTTGATGGTCGCCCGGATCGCCGGATAGAAGAGCGTCTCCTCGATGGAGGCGTGGATCGACAGCTCTTCGACGATGCGCTCCACGACGTCCTGCTTGCCCTTCACCGCCCGGGAGCCGAGCTTCTCGAAGCGCTTGAACAGCTCCTCGACTGTCCGGTGGTCCTTCTTCAGCAACGTGATGGCGTCCATGCGGGTCAGCTACCCGGGAGGAACTTCCAGCAAACGCTTTGTCGGGCGTGGGAAGGTTTCCCGATGCGAGCCGCACTTGCCTCCGGTTGCGCCGCTCTCGGTCTGGCCCTCGGTCCCCTGCTGAACGAGGCGATCTGGCGGGTGCCGGAGAAGAAGAGTCTGCGTCTGCCGTGGAGGGAGCGGGGCCCGCGCCCGTTGACCGTTCCCATCGGCTGCGCCGTGCTGTTCGCCGTCGCCGCCCTCCGCTTCGGCGGGTCGTGGGCGCTGCCTCCCTACCTCGTGCTCTTCGCCTCGCTCCTCGTCCTCTCGATGATCGACCTCGCGCACCAGAAGCTGCCCGACCGCATCACGGGCCCGCTGTTCCTCGTCTCGATCCCGCTCGTGGCCATCGCCGCTTTCGGAGAAGGGGACGGCGGGGATCTCGTCCGGGCCCTCCTCGGCGGTCTCGCCGCTTTCGCCTTCCTCTTCGCCCTCAACCTCGTCTACCCAAAGGGAATGGGGATGGGCGACGTGAAACTGGCACCCACGCTGGGGCTGTACCTCGGCCTCCTCGGCTGGGGCGAGGTGATTCTCGGCCTGTTCCTCGCCTTCCTCTTCGGGGCCCTGATCGGCGTCGCGCTCATTGCCACCGGCGTGAAAGGGCGTAAGGATCACGTGCCTTTTGGTCCCTTTCTGGCGCTCGGGACAGTAGTCGCAGTCGTCTGGGGCGATCCGGTGCTGCGCTGGTACACCGGGGGTTAGATGTAAATCAACGTTTCTCCCGTTGTAATTGTGGTCTTAAGGTTGCTATGGTGCATCCGTGGCCATCGAGCAGAACCGCCTCGGCGATCGCCTCCTCATGGTTCGTGAGGTAGCGGAGCTGATGCGGGTGTCAAACATGACTGTCTACCGCCTGATCAAGTCCGGCGACCTGCCGGCCATCAGGGTCGGCAAGAATTTCCGCATCCGCCGCTCGGACGTCGAGGGTTACCTCGGCGGCCGCGCCTTCGCTTAGGCACGGCGCGAGAGCAGAGATCGGCGGGAGCCCGCCGCTATCCTGAGGGGCTCATTTCGTTCCGCTCGCCCGGAGGTCGCCCGCAGTGCTCCGCTTCCTCACCGCGGGCGAGTCCCACGGCCAGGCTTTGGTGGTCGTTGTCGAGGGGCTCCCCGCCCGTATGCCGATCACCATCGAAGAAGTCGCCGGCGAGTTGGCCCGTCGTCGCCTCGGCTACGGCCGTGGGCCCCGCATGCGCTTCGAGCGCGACGACGTCGAGTTCCTCTCCGGGGTCCGCCACGGCCGGACGCTCGGCTCGCCCACCTCGATCCTGATCCGCAACACGGAGTGGCCCAAGTGGGTGGACGAGATGTCGCCCGCCCCCGGCGTCACCGAGAAGCCGCTGCGCCAGCCCCGTCCGGGACACGCGGATCTGGCCGGCATGCAGAAGTACGGCTTCGACGACGCCCGCGACGTCCTCGAGCGGGCCAGCGCCCGGGAGACCGCCGCCCGGGTGGCGGCCGGCACCCTGGCCAAGGCCCTCCTGTCCCATCTCGACGTGGCCGTACTCAGCCACGTGATCCAGATGGGGGCCGCCCGGGCCTCGGCCGACCGGCGCCCGACTCCGGCCGACCTCGACCGGGTCGACGAGTCCCCGGTTCGCTGCTTCGACGCCGAGGCCGAGGCGGCCATGATCGCCGAGGTCGAGGCGGCGGCCAAGGACGGCGACTCGCTCGGGGGTGTCGTGGAGGTGCTGGCCTACGGCGTCCCCCCCGGACTGGGCTCGCACGTGCACTGGGACCGCAAGCTCGACGGGCTCCTGGCCCAGGCGCTGATGAGCATCCAGGCCATGAAGGGTGTGGAGATCGGCCAGGGGTTCGAGGTGGCGGGCCGCCGGGGGAGCGCCGCCCACGACGAGATTCACTGGACGCCGGATCCGGCCGGTAGCGGCGCGGGTACCTACGAGCGCGGCAGCGACCTCGCCGGCGGGACCGAGGGCGGCATGTCGACGGGCGCCCTGCTCGTGGCCCGGGTGGCCATGAAGCCGCTGGCCACGCTCAACCGGCCCGTGCTCAAGACGGTCGACACGCAGACCAAGGAGGAGACCGTCTCCTTCAAGGAGCGCACGGACGTGACCGCCGTGCCCGCCTCCGGGGTGGTGGCCGAGTCGATGGTCGCGCTCGTCCTGGCCGCCGAGGCGCTCCGCAAGTTCGGTGGAGACTCGCTCCCCGAACTCCTGCGCAATCACCAGGGCTACCTCGACTCGCTGCGATGACTGTCTCCCCGGACCCGACGGCTCAACACCTCGCGCTGATCGGGATGATGGGTGTCGGGAAGAGCTCGGCGGGACGCCGCCTGGCGCTCCGGCTGGGACGGCCCTTCATCGACACCGATCAGCTCGTGGAGGAACGGGCGGGCAAGACGGTGGGCGAGATCTTCGCCGCCGACGGGGAGCCCGCCTTTCGGGCGCTCGAGTCGGAGATGGTGCGGTCCACGCTCGAGTCCGACGTCCGGGCGGTGATCGCCTTCGGGGGCGGCGCCGTTCTCGATCCGGCCAACCGCGAGCTGGCCCGGCAAGCCGCCCACGTCGTCTGGCTCCAGGCCCCGCCCCGCGACCTCGCCCGGAGGGTCTCGGCTTCGCGGCGGCGCTCGGGCGGCGGCGCCCGTCCGCTGATCCGGCCGGGTGAGTCGCCGGAGGCGGTCCTGGAAGCGATCGCCCGGGAGCGCGAGGAGGTCTACCGGGCCGCCGCCCACACCTGCGTCGACACCGCCGGCCTTTCGCCCGGCCAGGTGGCCAGGGCCGTGCTCGCCGCCACCGGCTGGCAACCGCCGGCCAGCCCAGGATGACCAGCCCAGGATGACCGGTCCAGCTCACCGGCGGATCGGCGTCGAGCTCGGCGACCGGAGCTACGAGATCGTCGTCGGTCCGGGCGCCCTGGCCGGAGCGGTCGGGCCGCTGGCCGGACGGGCCCGGGTGGCGGTGGTCAGCCAGGCCGCCGTGGCCGGCCGCTACGGGGAGGCGCTCATGGCCCCGCTGCGCGACGACGGCGCCGTCGTCGAGCTGTTCCTCATGGGTGACGGCGAGGAGGCCAAGAGCCTCCCGACGATCGAGTCGCTGTGCCGCCGGTTCGCCGCCTGGGGTCTGCTCCGGGGCGACGCCGTAGTCGCGCTCGGTGGAGGGGTGGTGGGGGACACGGCCGGCTTTGCCGCCGCCGCCTATCACCGGGGTATCGCCTGCCTCCAGGCCCCGACGACGCTGCTCGCCCAGGTCGACGCCGCCATCGGGGGCAAGACGGGGGTCAACCTGCCCGAAGGCAAGAACCTGGTCGGCGCCTTCCACCAGCCGGTCGGGGTCGTGGCCGACGTGACCACCCTGGCCTCGCTGCCCGAGCGGGAGTACCGGGCCGGTCTCGGCGAGATGGCCAAGTACGCGTTCATGGGCGACGCCGGACTGACCGCCCTGCTCTCGGACCCGGCCGGCCGTGCCGCCCTGGCCCGGCGGGACCCCGACGTCCTGACCCGGGCGGTCTCCGCCAGTGCCGCCATCAAGGCCGCCGTCGTGGCGGCCGACGAGACCGAGCGCACCGGCCTGCGGGCCACTCTCAACTACGGCCACACGCTGGCCCACGCCCTGGAGACGGCCGGCCGTTACGACCTCCTGCACGGCGAAGCGGTGGCCGTGGGCCTCGTCTTCGCCGCCGAACTGTCGGCCGGTCTCGGCCGCCTCGGTTCCGACCAGCCCGACGAGATCCGCACGATGCTCACCGACCTCGGCCTGCCCACCGCGGCCCCCGCCGGCCTCGCCGCCTCCGACCTCGTCGCCCTCATGCGCCGGGACAAGAAGGCCGCCGGCGGCCTCACCTTCGTCCTCCCCGCCCCCGGCGGCGGCCCCCTCGAGCGGGTCGACGACCCCCCGGCCGCCACCGTGGAAGCCGCCCTGGCCGCCGTCGGAGTCCCCGCCCGGCTTTAGTGGCCCACTAGCGTCCCCGGCCATGACGACGTTTAACGGCCAGCGGCTCGTCACCTCGGTGGCCACCGTGGCGCCGGACGGGAAGCGGTTCGTGAGCGCCCTGTGGCAACTCGACCCGGACGGCGCCACCCAGCCCCGGCGGCTCACCCGCTCGGCCAAGGGGGAGAGCTCGGCCGCCTTCCTGCCGGACGGGTCCTTGTTGTTCACGTCGGCCCGGCCCGATCCCGAGGCCAAAGGCGACGCGAACCCAGACGGGAAGCCGGACGAGGACCGGTCGGCCTTGTGGCTGCTGCCGGCCGGGGGCGGCGAGGCCCGGCTGGTGGCCAACCCTCCCGGCGGGGTCAAGGGCCTGGCCGTGGCCAAGGACGCCTCCGCCGTGGTGCTGGCGGTGCCTGTCCTTCCCGGTTCGGGGACGCTGGAGGAAGACGAGGAGCGGGCCAAAGCCCGCAAGGACGCCGGCGTCAACGCCCAGCTGTTCGAGACCTTCCCGATCCGGAACTGGGACCACTACATGGGCCCCCGGGAGACCCGGCTGTTCTTCGCCTCCGGTCCGGAGCGCCCGGACGACGGCCGCCTCGGGGAGCTCCGCTCGATCGCCGAGGCCGACGGCAACCGCCTCGACGAACAGTCCTTCGACGTCACCCCGGACGGTTCTACGGTCATCACCGGCTGGCGCCGCCGGGGCGACATCGTGGTCGACCTGGCCGCCATCGACTCGGCCACCGGTGACCGCAAGGCGCTGGTCAAGGACGACACCGCCTCGCATTACGCCGTCCGCTCGTCCCCGGACGGCCGCCTCGTCGCCTGTGCCCGGGAGATCATCGGAACCCCGGAGAAGGCGCATCGCACCACGCTCCTCCTGGTTCATCCGGTCACGGGTGAGTCCTGGAACCCGGCGCCCGACCTTGATCTGGCGCCGCCCACCAGTCTGGAGTGGTCGCCCGACTCCTCCGCCCTGTTCTTCACCGCCGACGAGGACGGCCGCGGCCCCGTCTTCCGGCTCGATCTGGTGACCCGCCAGGTCTTCCGGCTCTCGGCCGACGGCGCCTTCTCCGACCTGTGCGTCTCCCCCGACGGCTACACCGACGTGATGGCCGCCGTCGACGCCGCCGTCGCCCGCCCCGACATCGACGGGGAGCGCATGGCCGCCACGACGGACCATCCGCCGTGGTGGCAACGGGAGTTCGGCGATCCCGACGTCGACCCGGAGCGCTACGTCGCCCACTCACCCCACCGGCACGCCGCCCAGATCTCGACGCCGATGCTGGTCATCCACGGCGAGCGGGACCACCGTGTGCCGATCGGCGAGGCGCTGCGCCTGTGGACGGACCTGTCCCGCCACGGGGTGGACGCCAAGTTCCTGTACTTCCCCGACGAGAACCACTGGATCCTCAAGCCGCAGCACGCCCGCGTCTGGTACGAAACCGTCCTGTCCTGGCTCGACCACCACCTGCTCGGCAAGGAGTGGCAGCGCCCGGCGATGCTCTGATGCCAGATCCAGCTCCGGATCCGATCCGGGCCCGCCGCGCCCAGGTGGCCCGCTGGGCGTCCGCCGCCCGGCGGGCCGGCTGGGCTCTCTTCGGCGTTGCCGTGGCCGCTTTCATCGTCGGGCTGGTCACCGGGCTCCCGGCCTGGACGGTGATGGTCGTCGTCGCCAGCCTCTTCGTCGGCTCGGCCCTCCTGCTGCCCGCCATCGTCGTCGGGTTCGGCGTGTCGGCGGCCGAACGGGAGGATCCTGATCGTCCGTGAGGCCGGAGGCGGCGTCCCCCTACCATGGAGGTGTGGCACCGCGAAATCGACTGGCGATCCTCGTCCTGTCCGGACCGAACCTGAACCTGCTCGGCGAGCGGGAACCCGACGTGTACGGCAAGGCGACGCTCGACGACCACGTCGCCACCGCCCGGGCCGCGGCCGCCGCGCAGGGCTACGAGGTCGAGCACCTCCAGTCGAGCCACGAGGGCGAACTGGTCGACGCCATCCACGCCGCCAGGGGCCGGACGGCGGCCATCGTGTTCAACCCGGGGGCTTTCACCCACTACGCCTACGCCTTGGCCGACGCCCTCGCCGCCTACGATGGAGTGGTCGTCGAGGTCCACCTCTCCAACCCCATGGCCCGGGAGGCGTGGCGGCGGACGTCGGTGATCTCCCCCGTGGCGACGGGCACGATCGCCGGCTTCGGCGGCACCGGATACCGCTTGGCCGTCGAGGCCGTAATCGCAGCTTTAGAGGAGCATTCATGATCACGGACCACCCGGTTGGGCTTCCGGCCCTCAACGTGGCCGGCCGTGTCGACCGCCTCCGGGAGGGCTTTGACGGGGCCGGCATCGACGCCCTGCTCGTCACCCGGCTGGTCAACATCCGTTACCTCACGGGGTTCACGGGTTCGGCCGCCCTGCTCCTGGTGGGGCCGGATGAGGTGCTCTTCGTGTCCGACGGCCGCTACCGCGACCAGGCCGCCGACCAGTTGGCCGCCGCCGGCGTCCCGGCCTCCATCGAGATCTCGGGCGTGGACCAGAAGCGCATCGTCCACGACGCCGCCGGGGCGGCCGGGTACCGGCGCGTCGGCCTCGAGGCCGCCGGGGTGACCTGGGCCCAGCAGCGGGCCTACGCCTCCGAGTGGTTCCCCTCGGCCGAGCTCGTCCCGACCGAGGGGCTCGTCGAAACGCTGCGCCGGGTCAAGGACGCCGGTGAGGTCGCCCGCATCCGGGCCGCCTGCCACATCGCCGACGCCGCCTTCGCCAACGTCCGCTCCCGCCTGGCCGAGCGCCCCAGCGAGCTCGAGTTCGGTCTCGACCTCGAGTTCGAGATGCGCCGCCTCGGGGCCGGGGCCATGAGCTTCGAACCGATCGTGGCGGCCGGGCCCAACGGCGCCAAGCCCCACGCCCGGCCCTCCGAGCGCCGCATCGAACCGGGCGAGCTGCTCGTGCTCGATTTCGGCTGCATGGTCGACGGCTACTGCTCGGATATGACCCGCACGGTCTCCGTCGGCGACCCGGGCCCCGAGGCCCGCCGGATGTACGACGTCGTGCTCGAGAGCCAGCGGGCCGGCCGGGAGGCCGTGCGCGACGGGGTCAGCGCCTCGGCCGTCGACAAGGCCTGCCGCGACGTCATCGCCGAGGCGGGCTGGGCCGACGCCTTCCTCCACGGGACGGGCCACGGGGTCGGCCTCGAGATCCACGAGGACCCGCGGGTGGCGGCCACCGGCAAGGGGAACCTCGCCTCCGGGTACGTCGTCACGGTCGAACCGGGCGTGTACCTGGCCGGCATCGGCGGGGTGCGCATCGAGGACACAGTGGTGGTCACTCCCGACGGCTGTGACATCCTGACCGGCTCGCCCAAGGAGCTGATGGTCTGATGTCCGTTTCCACCAACGGCCTCAAGAACGGGATGGCTCTGAACCTGCCCGAAGGCCTCATGACCGTGGTCGAGTTCCAGCACGTGAAGCCCGGCAAGGGCGGGGCGTTCGTGCGCACGAAGCTCCGCAACTACCGCACCGGCGCCGTGTTCGAGCGCACCTACCGGGCCGACGAGAAGCTGACGCTCGCCATCATCGACAAGCGCGAGATGCAGTACCTCTACCGCGACGGCACCGACTACACGTTCATGGACAACACCACGTACGAGCAGAGCCAGGTCGAGGGCAAGGACCTGGGTGACGCGGTCAAGTACATCAAGGAAGGCGACACCGTCATCCTGCCGATGTACCAGGGCCAGGTGGTGGGCGTGGAACTGCCGGCCGCGGTGGAACTCGAGGTCACGCAGACGGATCCGGGTGTCCAGGGCGACCGGGTCTCAGGGGCCAAGAAGCCGGCCACGCTGGAGACGGGTCTCGTCGTCCAGGTTCCGCTCTTCGTCGAAACGGGCGACCGCATCAAGGTCGACACCCGCAGCGGCGAGTATCTGACGCGGGTGTAACCAGACTGTGCGGACTCGACGGGAAGCCCGGGAGCGGGCCCTCTCCCTGTGTTACGAGCTCGACGTCCGCGGCTTCCCGTTCGACGAGCTGCTGGCCGGGCTGCCCGCCCCGCCCGACGAATACGCCACCGAACTGGTGCGGGGAGTCGAGGACAACCGCGAGGAAGTCGACGCGCTCATCCGGAAGTACGCCGACCGCTGGTCCTTGGAACGGATGCCGGTGGTCGACCGCAACCTGCTGCGCATCGCCACCTTCGAGCTGGCCCACCGCCCGGAGGTACCCGTCGCCGTGGCCATCAGCGAGGCCGTCGAGCTGGCCAAGCGCTACTCCACCGACGACTCCGGTCGGTTCATCAACGGCCTGCTCGGCCGGATCGCGGAAGCGGTGCGTGACGACGTCCCGCCGAAGAAGCAGCCGAAGAAGAAGAGTCCCCTACCTCGAGAACGCGGAAACTGAGGAGTGGCGAACCCGGGCACTGCGCCCGCGCCGGTCGAAACCCCGGAGCGCACCGACGAGCCAGACGAGGTAAGCGAGCCGGTCTTCCCGTGGGTGGTGGTCGTCTGGAACGACCCCGTCAACCTGATGTCCTACGTCGTCTACGTGTTCCAGAAGCTCTTCGGCTACCCCAAGGCGAAGGCCACCAAGCTCATGATGGACGTGCATCACAAGGGCAAGGCGGTGGTTTCCCAGGGCAACCGGGAACAGGCCGAAACCGACGTGGCCCGCCTCCACGCCCACGGCCTCTGGGCCACCATGCAGCAGGGTTGATGGCGCGCCGCCATTTCCGGCGCCGGTCCCGCCAGCAGATGGTGGAGGCCACTCTGGACGAGCCCGAAGTGGCCGTCCTGGCCCAGCTGTGCCGCGAGCTGGCCGGGCTGGTGAGCGGCGACCCGGCCTCCGGCCCCGGCGACCCGGTGATCGACCGGCTCTATCCCCGGGCCTACCTCGACCCGACGGAGGAGCACGCCGAGTCGGAGTGGCAGCGGTTGGTGCACGACGACCTCGTGACCGCCCGCCGCCGCTCCTTGGAGGTGGTGGAGCTGACGCTGGCCCGGGCCGAGACCAAGGGCGACCGTTTCCGGGTCGACCTGTCCACCGAGGAGGCGGAGGCGTGGCTGTCGGTGCTGAACGACGCCCGGCTCACCCTCGGGACCCGCCTCGAGGTCACCGAAGAGCTCGACCCCATGTCGGTCGCCCCGGACGATCCCCGGGCGCCGGCCTTTGCCATCTACTGGTGGCTCGGCCTGATGCAGGAAGACCTGGTCGCCGAGCTGATGTGACCGGGCAGATGATCGGACAGGAAAGACGGACCCCGGCGCAGAAGTGAAGACTTGGTCGTTTCCGACCAAATCAGCATCACAAAAGCGAAAGGGCCGTATATGTGGCTGGAGGACCCGTCCTCCACCGGTCTGCGCCGTCTTCTTCGGGCGCGGTGGGTAGCTCCGCTGTTGGGTCTGGCCGTCCTGGCCGGCGCCGCCGTGCCCGTGCACCGCATGGCCAGCGGCGACGACGGCCCGCCGCCGCCCAAGACGTGGCGCAGCCACGTGGCCGAGCCCACCATCGCCGGTTCCGACCCGGGCCTCGAGATCGTCACCCCCGGCGACGCGGAAACCGCCTTTCCGGACGGCTCGACGGATTCGTCGGCGGCGGTCGGCGGAACCAGCACGGCCCATCCCCCGGTCACCAGGGCCGCGCCGGCGCCGGCGCCAACGCCGACGACCGGCATCCTGGCCAACGCCAGCCCTCAGGCCGACACCACCCCGTCCCGCCCCGGGTCGGCGACGGTGAGCCCGGCAAACCCCGCGACGGCACCCACGACTGCGCCGGCGCCGGTGCGACCGGCACCGGTGGCCGGCCCGGGCTGG
>CAZCVW010000092.1:0-10408 GCA_964502185.1 uncultured Burkholderiales bacterium | reverse complement strand
TCGGGCTGGTGGGGGAGTCGGGCTGCGGCAAGAGCACGACCATCAACGAGATCCTCTCGCTGGTGCGCCCCATGGGGGGCAACATCGCCGTGCTGGGGCGGGACACCGCCCGCCTCGACGGCGGGGAGCGGCGGGAGATCCGGCGCAACCTGTCGGTCGTGTTCCAGGACCCGACCGGTTCGCTCGACCCCCGCATGCCGGTGGGTGACATCCTCGACGAGGGCCTGCGCACCCACGGCGTGGGCAAGGCCGCCCGGGCCGCCCGGGTGCGGGAGCTGCTCAAGCTGGTGGGGCTCTCCCCCGAGCACGCCAGCCGTTACCCCGCTGAGTTCTCCGGCGGGCAGCGCCAACGGATCGGCATCGCCCGGGCCCTGGCGCTGGAGCCCAAGGTCGTCGTGCTGGACGAGCCCGTGTCGGCCCTCGACGTGTCCATCCGGGCCGGGATCATAAACCTCCTGGAGGAGCTCCAGGACAAGCTCGGCCTGGCCTACCTGTTCGTGGCCCACGACCTGTCGGTGGTGCGCCACGTCGCGGACCGGGTGGCGGTGATGTACCTGGGCCGCATCGTGGAGATCGGCGATGTCGACTCCGTGTTCTCCGCCCCCGCCCATCCCTACACGCAGGCCCTGCTGTCCGCCATCCCCCTGCCCGACCCGAAGCGGGAACGGGAGCGGCCCCGGATCATCCTCGAGGGCGACCTGCCCAGCCCCTCCGAGCGCCCCTCGGGGTGCCGTTTCCGCACCCGCTGCCCCCGTTTCGTCGCCCTGCCGAGCGACGAAGCCCGGCAGCGCTGCATCGACGAGGACCCCGCCGCCCTCCCCCAGGGGGGCGACCACCTCGCCGCCTGTCACTACGCCCAGGCCGAAGCTGTGGTTTGACGCACCACGGGGCGTGGCCATACCTACACTGGGAGCGAAATTCCCCCTCAGGAAGAGAGACTTCATGCGAGCGCGACGAAGCGTCCTCGGACTGATCCTGACCCTGGCCCTCTTCGGCACGGCCTGCGCCGGTTCGGACGACAACGAGAGTTCGGGTGGCGAGACGTCGGGCAGCACCGGGAAGAAGGGCGTCCCCGCCGCGGACGCCGCCGACATCAACCCGGTACCCCGGGACAAGGTCGCGGACGGGGGGACGCTCGTCTGGCCGATCACCGAGGTCCCGCCCAACTTCAACTACCACCAGGTCGACGGGTCGTTGCGCGACAACGCCGACGTCCTCGGGGGCACCTTCTTCGGCACCTTCAAGTACGACGCCAAGGCGCAGCCGACCCTGGACAAGGACTACTTCGAGTCGATCGACCTGACGTCCACCGACCCGAAGCAGGTGATCACCTACCGGCTCAACCCGAAGACGGTGTGGGGAGACGGCACCCCGATCACCTTCAAGGACTTCGAGGCCAGCTGGAAGGCCAGCAACGGGACCAACCTTGCCTACAAGGTGTCCTCGACCCAGGGCGACGACAAGATCGAAAGCGTCGTCCAGGGCCAGGACGACCGGGAGATCATCGTCACCATGAAGGAGAAGTACGCCGACTGGCGGGGCCTCTTCAGCGCGATGTACCCGGCCTCCACCAACAACGACCCGGCCGTCTTCAACGACGGCTGGAAGGAGAAGCCGCTCACCACGGCCGGTCCGTTCCGGTTCGAGAGCATCGACCGCACCGCCCAGACCATCACGATGGTCCGCAACGAGAAGTGGTGGGGGAACCCGGCCAAGCTCGACAAGATCATCTACCGGGTGCTCGACGCCGACCAGCACGTCGAGGCGCTCGTGAACGGCGAGGTCGACTTCGCCGAGATCGGGCCGGACATCAACAAGTTCACGCGGGCGTCGACCGCCGGCCTGCAGATCCGCAAGGCGTCGGGCCCCGACTTCCGCCACGTCACCATCAACGGGGCCAGCCCCGTGCTCTCCGACGTCAAGGTCCGCAAGGGGCTGGCCCAGGCGATCGACCGGGAGATCCTGGCCAAGGCCATCCTCGGCCCACTCGGGATCGAGGGTAAGCCGCTCGGGAACCACATCCTCATGGGGACCCAGGTCGGCTACAAGAACAACGCCGGGGCGCTCTCCAAGGCCGACCCGGAGGCGGCCGGGAAGCTGCTCGACGAGGCCGGCTGGGTCCGGGAGGGCACCGGCGTCCGCAAGAAGGACGGCAAGGATCTCGCCATCCGCTTCGTGATCCCGTCGGGCGTGGCCACGTCGGCCCAGGAGTCCGACCTGGTCCGCAAGATGCTGGGCGAGATCGGCGTGACGGTGAACGTGGAGACCGTCCCCGTCGGCGACTTCTTCGAGAAGTACATCCGCACCGGCAACTTCGACTTCACGGTCTTCTCGTGGATCGGCACCGTGTTCCCCATCAGCTCGGCCAAGTCGATCTACCAGAACCCGCTCAAGGACGAGAAGGGCGAGCCGGTGACCCGGCAGAACTTCACCGGGGTCGGCTCGCCTGAGATCGACGCCCTGTTCGACAAGGCCACCGGGATCTTCGACCAGGACGAGGCCAACAAGATCGCCAACCAGATCGACACGATGATCTGGGACGAGGTCCACTCGCTCACCATGTACCAGCGCCCGCAGATCCAGGCCGTCAAGAACCCCAAGCTGGCCAACTTCGGCGCGTCGGGGTTCCAGAGCACGCCGTACGAGGATTTCGGGTACGCCAAGGCCTGAGCGCGAGCCCGGGCTGGTTGTCAACAGGCCCGGTGCTACGTTTACGGACAGTGACGCCCGACAAGGAGCGCCCCCGTTGTTGAACGCCGCCATTCTGGCCCTGCATATTTTCGTCTCGCTGCTGCTCATCCTCTTCATCCTCCTCCACGCCGGACGGGGCGGTGGGCTCTCCGACATGTTCGGGGGCGCGGCCGCGGGCGGGTCCATGGCCGGATCCACCGTCGTGGAACGCAACCTCGATCGCCTCACGGTGGCGGTGGCCGTGATCTTCACGTTCACGACGGTCCTCATGGCTCTTCGCTTGAAGTAGCCGGGTGAGCGTCCATCGACGGGAGGTTGTATCCAGTGAGCTTCATCCGTAAGGGCGGCACTGCCCGATGGTCGGCCGCGCTCCTCGCCCTCGCTCTACTCGGCGCCGCCTGCGGTGGCGACGACGGCGGAGCGGACGACGAGGGCGGCCAGACCGGCACCAGCGAGGTCAGTGGCGACTCCACCGTGAAGGACGGCGGGACGCTCGTCTTCGGCGCCGACCAGGACTTCGGCGGCTACAACGTCAACACCTCGAAGGGCAACCAGCTGGCCGCCAACCAGGCCATCCGGTTGGTGTGGGCCACGGCCTACCGGGCCCGGCCGGACTTCTCGATGGAGCCCTACCTGCTGGCCGAGGAAGCGGCCATCGTCAGCCAGGATCCCTTCACGGTCGAGTGGAAGATCCAGCCCAAGGCCACCTGGAGCGACGGCGTGCCGGTGTCGGCCGACGACTTCGAGTTCATCTGGCTGATGTGCAACGGCTCCAAGAAGACGGCCGACTGCGCGAACCCCACGGGCTACGACCTCATCACCAAGCTGGAGAAGCCCGACCCGAAGACGGTCCGGACGGTGTTCAAGCAGCCGTACGCCGACTACAAGAGCCTGTTCCCCGTGGTCCCGTCCCACATCGCCAAGCAGCGGGGCGGCGGCGACGACGTGGCCGGCTGGAACACCGGCTTCAACGACGACCCGGGTGCCGCCGCCGGGCCCTACAAGGTGGAGGGCCGGGTGCGGGGCGATTCCCTCACCCTCGTTCGCAACGAGTCGTTCTGGGGCAAGCCGGCCCACCTCGACAAGATCACGTTCCGATTCCTGCCCGAGTCGCTCACCCAGCCGGACGCCCTGCGCAACGGCGAGGTGAAGATGATCTACCCGCAGCCGCAGCTGGACCAGGTGCAGATCGTGGAGGAGATCGGCAACGTCAAGTCCGAAATCAACTTCGGGCCGACGTTCGAGCACCTGACCTTCAACATGAAGAACGAGTTCCTGTCCAACGTCGAGGTGCGCCGGGCCATCGCCTACGGCGTCGACCGCACGGCGATCGTCAACCGGCTGATGCTGCCCTTCTCGGAAAAGGCCTCCCAGCTCGACAACCGGGTGCTCGTGTCCAGCCAGAAGGGCTACGAGGCCCATGGGGCCGACTACGCCAAAGCCAACGTCAAGAAAGCTCAGGACCTCCTCGTCAAGGCCGGGTTCACCAAGGGAGCAGGCGGCATCTTCGAGAAGGACGGCAAGAAGCTGCAGTTGCGTCTTTCGACCACGGCCGGGAACGACCTGCGGGAACAGCAGGAGACGCTCATCCAACAGCAACTGAAGCTGGTCGGCATCGACATCCGGATCGACAACACCGAGGCCGACGACCTCTTCAACAAGCGCCTGCCGGAAGGCAACTTCGACATTGCCAACTTCGCCTGGGTCGGCACGCCCTTCCCAGCCAGCGGGGCCAACCAGATCTACAACGGCACGAGCGCGTCGAACTTCGGCCGGTACGCCAACAAGAAGGTCGACGATCTCATGCTGAAGGCGCTCGGCACCGTCGACGAGACGGCCCGCCTCGAGGTGCTCAACCAGCTCGACGAGGCGATGTGGGACGACCTTCCCAACCTGCCGCTCTACCAGAAGCCCACCTTCCTGGCCTACTACGAGTCGTACGGGAACATCAGCGACAACACGACGAGTGAGAGCCCGTTCTGGAACGCCGAGGAGTGGGGCCTGAAGGCCACGGCGAAGTAGGCCGGCAGGGAAGATAGGCGCGTGGGCGGCTTCATCCTTCGTCGGCTGGCCATCTCCATCCCGCTGGTCGCCCTGTCCAGCTTGCTGGTCTTCCTGCTGGTCGCTCTCTCCGGCGATCCGTTGGCGGACCTCCGGGCCAACCCCAACACCACCGAACAGATCATCGAGCTGCGCCGGGCCGAACTCGGGCTCGACGATCCGCTGCTGGTCCGATACGGCCGGTGGGCCAAGGGTGCACTGGCGGGCGATCTGGGGGAGACGCTCGACGCCGAGCCGGTTCGGGCCAAGCTCTTCCGCTCCATCGGGGTGACGCTGCGGCTGCTCGCCGGCACGGTCGTCGTGGCCGTCGTACTCGGGATGGCCATCGGCGTCGCCGCCGCGCTGCGCCAGTACTCGAGGTTCGACTACCTGTCGACGTTCTTCGCCTTCGTCTTCTTCTCCATGCCCGTCTTCTGGCTCGCCGCGGTGCTGAAGGACGTGGGCATCCGCATCAACCAGGCCCTCGACTATCGCTTGTTCTTCACGGTGGGGGAACAAACGCCCGATCTGTCGGGCGGGTTCTTCACGGTGTGGAGCGACCGGCTCGGCCACATGGTGCTGCCGGTGCTGACCCTCATCCTCATCCAGGTGGCGGCCTGGAGCCGCTACCAGCGGGCCAGCATGCTCGACGTGCTCAACGCCGACTACGTCCGCACCGCCCGGGCGAAGGGTCTGCCGCCCGGCAAGGTGATCCTGCGCCACACGCTGCGGAACGCCCTGATCCCGTTGGTGACGCTGGTGGCGATCGACTTCGGCCTGCTGCTCTCCGGGGCGGTCATCACCGAACGGGTCTTCAACTGGAACGGCATGGGCCGCCTGCTGGTCGAGGGGCTCATCGACCGTGACGTCAATGTCGTCCAGGGCTGGCTGCTCGTGTCGGCCTTCATGGTCGTCGCCTTCAACCTGATCGCCGACATCCTCTACGGCTACCTCGATCCGCGGATCCGCCGTGCTTAGCCCGTCGCCCGACCGCCCGACACCAGTGATCACCGAGGCGTCGGCCGCTCCGATCGCCGTGCGCAGCCAGGGGCGGCTCATCCTGGCCCGGTTCCTGCGCCACCGACTGGCCGTGGCCGGCCTCGTGGTGCTCTTCCTCCTGGTCGTCGTGGCCTTTCTCGGCGAGACGCTCTCCGGTTACGACTACCGCACGGTCCCGACGGGCGACTCGGTCGACGCCAGCGCGCCGCCGTCCTTCGAGCACTGGTTCGGCACCGATTCGCTCGGACTCGACACGTTCTCGCAGGTCCAGAGCGGGGCGCAGCGGTCCATCCAGGTGGCGCTGCTGGTCGCCCTGTTCTCGACGACCCTCGGCACGCTCGTCGGGGCCGTGGCCGGCTACTACCGGGGCTGGGTCGACGCCGTCCTGATGCGGATCACCGACCTCTTCTTCACGGTCCCCCAACTGGCCGTCCTGTTGGTGGTGGCCAACGCCTTCCGGGAGAGCGGGTCGAGCTGGCTGGCCATCGTGTTCACCGTCTCGGGACTGGCCTGGATGCCGCTCGCCCGCCTCGTGCGGGGCGTCGCCCTGTCGCTGCGGGAGCGGGAGTTCGTGGAGGCGGCCCGGGCGGTGGGGGCGACGAACCGGCGCATCATTCTCCGCCACATCCTGCCGAACTGCCTGGGTCCGGTCATCGTCAACGGGACCCTGGTGGTGGCCGGGGCGATCCTCCTGGAGACCGCCCTGTCGTTCCTCGGGTTCGGGATCCAACCCCCGGACGTGTCGCTCGGCAACCTCATCGCCAAGGGCGTCCAGGCGCAACGCACCCGCCCCTGGCTCTTCTACACGCCCGGGGCCTTCCTGCTGCTGTTCTGCCTGTCGGTCAACTTCATCGGCGACGGGCTGCGGGACGCGTTCGACCCCCAGCAGGGGCGAACGAGGTGACTGGCGAGGTGACCGCGAGGTGACCACCCTGCTCGAAGTGGAAGACCTCCACGTGAGCTTCCCCACTCCCGACGGGCTCGTCCAGGCGGTGCGGGGGGTGAGCTTCGCGGTGGCCGAAGGCGAGGTCCTCGGGGTCGTCGGTGAGTCCGGCTCGGGCAAGTCGGTCACCATGCTGGCCGCCATGGGGCTGCTGCCCCGCACGGCCCAGGTGAGCGGCTCGATCCGGTACCGGGGTGACGAGCTGGTGGGCCGTCCCGAGCGGGAGATGCGCCCGCTGCGCGGCGGGAAGCTGGCCATGATCTTTCAGGATCCGATGACGTCGCTCAACCCCGTGCTGACCGTCGGGTTCCAGATCGCCGAGGCGGTCGAGACGCACCGCCCGGGTACGTCCCGGCGGGAGGCCATGGCCCGGGCGGCCGAGCTCCTCGACCTCGTCGGGATGCCCAACGCCGCCGGCCGGTCCCGCCAGTATCCGCACGAGTTCTCCGGCGGGATGCGCCAGCGGGCGATGATCGCCATGGCCATCGCCAACGATCCTGATGTGCTCATCGCCGACGAGCCCACCACCGCCCTGGACGTGACCGTGCAGGCCCAGATCCTCGAGGTGCTCCACACGGTGCAGGAGGCGACCCGGTCGGCCATCGTGCTCATCACCCACGACCTCGGCATGGTGGCGGGCATGGCCGACCGGATCACCGTCATGTACGCCGGACGCGTGGCCGAGACGGGCGGGGTGTTCGACGTCTTCGCACATCCCCGACACCCGTACACGCTGGGCCTGCTCGGGTCGCTGCCCCGCCTCGACGACATGGGGGCGGAGGAGCTGGTTCCCATCCCCGGCAGCCCGCCCAGTCTGGTCAACCCGCCGGCCGGCTGTGCGTTCCACCCCCGTTGCCGCTTCGCCCAGGCGATCTGCCGGGAGGAGACGCCGCCGCTGCGTCCGATCGAGGGAACCGGGCAGTGTGCCAGCTGCCACTTCGCCGAAGACCTGGAGCGGCTGGCGTCGTGACCGAGGTGCGAGCTCCGGTCCTCGAGGTGCGCAACCTGGTGAAGCACTTCCCGGTCATGGGGGGCGAGTTCTTCCGCCGCAAGGTGGGTGAGGTCCACGCGGTGTGCGACGTGTCCTTCGACCTGTATCCGAGCCGGACCCTCGGCCTGGTGGGGGAGTCGGGGTCGGGCAAGTCGACGACGGGGCGCTGCCTGCTGCGGCTCCACGAGCCCACGTCCGGCGAGGTCCGGTACGAGGGGCGCGACGTCCTGGCCTTGAAACCGGCGGAGATGCGCCGGTTGCGCCGGGATCTGCAGATCGTCTTCCAGGACCCCTACGCCTCGCTGGATCCCCGTATGACGGTGGGGGGCATCGTGGCCGAGCCGCTGGTCGTCCACAAGGTGGAAGGCGACGTGGGCGATCGGGTCCGTTCGCTGCTGGCCCTGGTGGGCCTCAACCCGGAGCACACCAACCGCTACCCCCACGAGTTCTCGGGCGGGCAGCGCCAGCGGGTCGGAATCGCCCGGGCGCTGGCGCTGGAGCCGTCGGTGATCGTGCTCGACGAGCCGGTATCCGCCCTCGACGTGTCGATCCAGGCCGGCGTCGTCAACCTGCTGTCGGAGCTGCAGGACCGGCTCGGGTTGTCGTTTCTGTTCATTGCCCACGATCTGTCCGTGATCCGGCACATCTCCGATCAGGTGGGTGTCATGTACCTTGGCCGGATCGTTGAGATCGGCTCGCGGGATGACATCTTCTCCCGCCCCTCCCACCCATATACGCAGGCGCTGATGTCGGCGGTGCCGGTGCCGGACCCCGTGGCTGAACGCCGCCGGGCGCGCATCGTGTTGACCGGCGACGTGCCGAGCCCCATCGATCCACCCAGCGGTTGCCGTTTCCGGACCCGCTGCTGGAAGGCCGCGGATGTCTGCGCCACGGAGACCCCGGCGCTCATCGACCGGGGGCAGGGGCACCCGGTGGCCTGCCACTTCGCCGAGGAGCGAAACCTGCTGCCGTGAGCTGGCGCGCCGAACCCCCGCCCCCCCCGCTCCCTCCGCCGGAGTCCCTGCTGACCCGCCATCCGCGCCTCGGGATCGCCCTGGCCGTCGTGCTCGGCGTGGGGGCCGTCGTGGCCCTCGGCCTGGCGTTGACGTCGGGCGGCGACGACGACCCGAAGCCGCCGGCCACCATCGCCGACGGGACGCTCAAGGTGGCGGTCGTGGGCCTGAACAGCCTCGATCCGCTCGAAGCCCGGGAACCCGTCGACGTCATGGTGGTCGACCAGCTCTTCGACACCCTGGTCCGTTACCAGCCGAAGACGTTCGAACCGCGGCCGGAACTGGCCTCCTGGGAGGTGAACCCGGAGCAGACCCTGTTCACCTTCCGCCTCGCCGACGGGGCGAAGTTCCACGACGGCTCCCCGGTGACGTCCGCCGACGTGAAGTTCACCCTCGAGCGCATCGCCCGCAAGGGTTCGGCCTCTCCGCTGGTGGCCCAGCTCGAAGCGGTGGCCGGCTACACGCCCTTCGCGGTGGATGGAACCGAGCCCGGCCTGGCCGGCGTGGAGACCCCCGACCCGGCCACCGTGGTGATCCGCCTCGACCGGCCGTTCGCCGAGTTTCCGGCCACGCTCGGCCATCCGGGGTTCGGGATCGTGCCCAAGGCGGCCGTCGAGCAGCAGGGCGGGAACTTCCGGCTCGGTCCCGTCGGCTCCGGACCGTTCCGAATCGGTACGGTCGACGCCGACCGGCTCCTCGTCAACCGTTTCCCTGAGCACCGGACGGCGGCCAAGCTGGCCTCGATCGACTTCGTCCGCTACGACGACGTCGAGGCCGCCTACCAGGCCTTCGTCGACGGCGCCCTCGACCTGGCCCCCGTGCCGGCCGCCGAGGCGGCTTCGGCGGCCGAGACCTACGGGTCCCGGGGGATGGGGCCCTACGTCGGGCTCGTCTTCTACGCCATGAACCTGAGGAGCCCGGATCTCGCCAACCCGCAGTTCCGGGAAGCGATCACCCTGGCCGTCGACCGGGCCAAGATCGTGCGGGAGGTCTACCGGGAATCCGTCGATATCGCCACCGGCCTGGTGGCGGAAGGCGTGCCGGGGCGGGTGCCCGACGCCTGCGGGTCGCGGTGCCGCCACGACGTGGAGGCGGCCACGTCGCTGCTGGCGCAGGCGTTCGCCGACGGGAAGATCCCCGAGGTCGCCATCGACTTCGACGCCGACGCCACCCAGACGGCGGTGGCCAATTCGATCAAGGCGGACCTGGACGCGGCCGGTATCCCGAACGTGCTGCGGCCCCACCCCTTCGAGGAGTACGGGCAGTTCCTCGTGAGCGGGGCATCCGAACTCTTCCGCCTCGGCTGGATCGCCGACTATCCGAGCCCCGACGGGTTCCTCGCCCCGCTGTTCCAGTCGACGTCGCCGGAGAACCTGACCGGGCTGCAGAGCAAGGACATCGACGACCGCATCGCCGCCGCCCAGGCCGAGCCCGACGCAGCCAAGCGGCAGGCGCTCTACCGCGAGGTGGAGCAGAAGGTCCTCGAGCAGTTCGTGGTCGTGCCCGTCGCCCAGTTGGAGATCCGCCAGGTGGTGGCGAAGCGGGTGCAATCGTTCTCGCTCAGCTCCATCGGCACCTTCGACGGCGCGGCGGTGACGCTCTCCGCCGAGTGATCCGCCCGCGGTTGGCCGGCTGCTTGGTCCTCAGCCTCGTGCTGGTGGGCGGGCTCGCCTGTTCGAGCCGCGACGACGGCGACGGCGACAAACAGGCCGCCCGCCCGGGACGGCCGAC
>CAZCVW010000091.1:2106-10427 GCA_964502185.1 uncultured Burkholderiales bacterium | reverse complement strand
CCCGCCACCCCGCCGGCGACGTCGCCCCCGGCCCCCGCGCCGCCGCCCACGACGGCACCGCCGGTGGTCGAGTCGAAGCCGGCCCCCGAACCCGAGAAAGCGAAGCCGCCTGGGTCGATGGAGTCGGGCGCCACCGTCCAGACGATCTCGGCCGAGGGCGGCACGGTCGCCGTCCGCTACAAGGGCGACCGTGTCGAGCTGGTGTGGGCCCGACCCAAGCCCGGCTTCGACGTGAGCGTGAAGTCCGAGGGCCCCAAGTACGTCGTGGTCCGCTTCTCCAACGGCTCCCACCGCTCCTGGGTGGTCGCCTACAACGACGACCAGGGCCACCCGCAGCACCAGGTCGTCGAGCGCTCCGACGACGAGGCCGACGACCCGCCCAGAATCGACAACAACAGCGACGACAACAAGGGCGGCCGCCGGGACTGACGGGCTGTCACAGCTTCTCGGTACCCTTCTGGTGATGGCTGCGCCGCCCGACCCTGCCGCCCGCGTCCGGGAGCTCACCGACCTCATCCGCGACCACAACGAGCGGTACTACGAGGCCGACGAGCCGGAGATCTCCGACGCCGAGTACGACGAACTCGTCCGGGAGCTGGCCGGGCTGGAGGCCGAGCACCCGGAGCTGGCCGATCCGGACTCGCCGACGCGCCGGCCCGGGGGCGCGGCCTCGGCCACGTTCAGCCCGGTCGTCCACCGCGTGCCGATGCTGTCGCTCGACAACGCCTTCGACCTGTCCGACCTGCTGGCCTGGGGTAAGCGGCTCGAACGCCTCGTCCCCGAGCCGGTCGCCTTCGTCGGGGAGCCGAAGCTCGACGGCCTGGCCATCTCCCTCACCTACGAGGGTGGGCGGCTCGTGCGGGCCGCCACCCGGGGCGACGGTGTCACCGGCGAGGACGTCACCGCCAACGTGCTCACCATCCCGTCGGTGGCCCGCCGGCTGAAAATCGGGCTGAATAGGTTGGCGTCGCCGTCGGTGGTGGAGGTGCGGGGCGAGGTCTTCATGACCACGGCTGCCTTCCTCGATCTCAACCGGCGGCAGGGGGAGGCCGGCAAGCGGCTCTTCGCCAACCCCCGGAACGCGGCGGCGGGCTCGCTGCGCCAGCTCGATCCGGCCGTCACCGCCAGCCGGAACCTCTCGTTCTTCTGCTACGGCGTGGGCGCGCTGGAAGGCGGCCCCGACCCCTCCGCGTCCGACCGGCCAGCCACCCACTGGGAGCTGCTCCAGTGGTTGGCGGCCGGCGGGCTGCCGGTCAACGACCGGGTGGAGCGGTTCACCGACCTGGCCGGCGTCCATGCCTTCGCCTCCTCGGTGCAGGAGCACCGCCACGACCTCGGCTACGAGATCGACGGGGCCGTGGTCAAGGTCGACGACCTGGAGCAGCGCCGCCGGCTCGGTGCGACCAGCAGGGCGCCCCGCTGGGCGATCGCCTACAAGTTCCCGCCCGAAGAAAAGACGACGGTCCTCGAACGCATCTTCGTGAGCATCGGCCGCACTGGCCGGGCGACACCGTTCGCCGCGCTCCAGCCGGTGTTCGTGGGCGGCTCCACGGTGGCGAGGGCGACCCTCCACAACGAGGACGAGGTGGCCCGCAAAGACGTCCGGGAGGGCGACACCGTGATCGTCCGCAAGGCGGGCGACGTGATCCCCGAGGTGGTGGCACCGGTGCTGGCCAAACGCAGCCCCGACGCCGTGCCGTGGAGGTTCCCCGAGTGCTGCCGGATGTGCGGTGGTCCACTGGTGCGCCTGGAGGGCGAGGCCGACCGCTACTGCGTCGACCTGGATTGCCCGGCCCAGCGGGTGCAGCGTGTGTTCCACTTCGCCAGCCGCGGCGCCATGGACATCGAGGGCCTCGGCGAGAAGCTGATCAGCCTGCTCGTCGAACGCGCCCTGGTGGTCGACATGGCCGACCTCTACTCGCTCTCCCGGGAGACGATCCTCGGGCTCGAGCGCTTCGCCGACAAGTCGGCCGAGAACCTCATGTCGGCCATCGAGGCGTCGAAGGCGCGCCCGCTGGCCAAGCTTCTCGTCGGCCTCGGCATCCGCCACGTCGGTCCGACGGCCGCCGTCGCCCTTTCGGCCGAACTCGGCCACCTCGACGCCATCGCCGCGGCCTCGGCCGAGGAGTTGACGGACGTCCCCGGCATCGGCCCGATCATCGCCGAGAGCGTCGTCCGCTTCTTCGAGACCGATCGCAACCGCGTCGTGATCGACAAGCTCCGGGCCGCCGGGGTGAACCTGGAAGGCCCGAAGCATCCCAAGGGCGAAGCCGCCGCCGACGACCTACCCCTGGCCGGCCTCACCTTCGTGCTCACCGGCGGGCTGGCCGGCTTCACCCGGGAAGAGGCCCAGGCCGCCATCGAGGCGCAGGGGGGCAAGGTCTCCGGCCGCGTCTCCAAGAAGACGAGCTACGTGGTGGCCGGCGAGAAGGCTGGCTCCAAGCTCGACCAGGCCGAGTCGCTCGGCGTCCCCATCCTCGACGAGCCCGCCCTCGTCGCCCTCCTCGAGCAGGGCCCGAACCCCGAGTAAAGCCGCCCCGAACGCCGCCTTTCGACTTTCCCAGACGGCATCCGGTAACGCCGCCTACAGGGCGAACATCGCCGGTAGCGGCACGAGCCGTCAGCCGGCGGTGAACTGCCAGGTGAAGGAGCGCTCCGGTTCGGGGCGGTTCGGGTCCTGGGGGCGGTAGACGATGGTGGCCCGGTGGGGGCCCTCCGTCAGTCGGGTGAACTCCTTGCCCTCGCCGGGCCGGAAGACGACCAGGCCGAGCGCCCGCTCGATTTTCAACTGGTCCTCGGGAATCGGCACGTCGTCGATGAGGAGGATGCCGGTGTAGTCGTCGGCCAGGTCGGCGCCGACGTCCTCCTGGGTGCGGATGAGGGCATCGCGGGCCGGGATCAGGGTTTCGATCTCCGTCGGGATGGCGGGCTGGTTCTTGTCGCCCTCGCCGCCCACGAAGACGGCCACGATGATCAGGTTGACGGCCACGACGGCGCCGGCGATCAGCAGGATGTTCGAGAGGCTGGGCATGGCCAGGAGGGGGCGTCGGCGCGGGGGGGCGGGGCGCAGCGGTGTCGTCATCAGGCGTCTTTCGGGAAGGGGGACACCCCCGGGCCCCCGGGCGGGGTCGGGGCGAAGAGGGGGAGCGAGAGGGCGAGCAGCGTCGAGGTGACCAGGGCGCAGGCGAACAGCGCCAGCTGCCCGGCGGGGGTGAGCGACGTGTTCACCAGGGCGACGCACATGGTGGCGCTCTCCCACAGGAGGAGCAGGACGACGGCGTACAGGCGCAGCCGCAACAAGGCCGCGCAGAGTGGAAACTTGACCAGCAACAACGGCACCACGCCGAAGGGGGCTGAATGGGCGAAGAGGAGGCCGGCGAGCACGGCCACGTTCTCCGCAGCCAGCAGCGCGGCCGAGGCGCCGACGGTCCATTGGCGGTCCACGATTTGCCACTGGCGGTCCACGATTTGACGGTAGCCGAGGGGTGTCCGCGACCGACCCCCGGGTCTACTTGATGATCAGGCCTCGAGGGCGAAGAGCTTGGCCAGGCGGCGGCTGAGCACCTGGGCCCGGGCCCGCTGTTCCCCGGACGGCAGCTCGTCCCGCACCGCCTCGATGACCTTCCAGAGGCGCGGGTAGACGACGCCGGCCACGTCGAGCCGGGTGAAGTCGGACACCGGCCCGATCTCGAGCCTCAGCCGGAGAGCGGCGAACGTGGGCAGCAGCGCCCGGGTCAGATCCGTCCCGTCGGCCTCGAGCCGGGCGGTGCAACGGTCGAGCTCGCCCTCGTCCCACAGGGCGCCCCGCTCGATGAAGCGCTCCAGCTCGTCGGCCAGGTCCGAACTCATGACGGTCTCTCTGTGTGGGGGGCTCCCTGAAGGACCCGTGGTGGGCCGGTAGGCTAATTCGCATGCGGACAAGCGGCGTGGCCGATCTGGCCGGCCGGGTGCTGGCCGGCCGCTATCGCCTGACCGCCCCCATCGGCACGGGGGCGAGCGGGCGTGTCTACGCGGCCTCGGACGTGCGCCTTCGGCGGCGGGTGGCCGTCAAGGTCCTGCACGCCGCCCTGGCCGACGACGCCGGGTTCCTCCGCCGGTTCGGAGCCGAGGCCCAGGTCGCCGCCGGACTGCACCACCCGAACGTCGTCGCCGTTCACGACTGGGGCGAGGACGAGACGCCGTTCATGGTGATGGAACTCCTGGAGGGCGGCAGCCTCCGGGGCATGCTGGACCGCGGGTCCCACCTCAGCCCCGCCCAGGCGGTGGCCGTCGGCCGCGGTGTCGCCGCCGCCCTCGACTACGCCCACACCCGGGGCCTCGTCCACCGCGACATCAAGCCGGCCAACCTGCTCTTCGACGAGCACGGGGGAGTGCGGGTGGCGGACTTCGGCCTCGCCCGGGCGCTGGCCGAAGCCAGCTGGACGGAACCGGCGGGCGCCGTGCTCGGCACCGCCCGTTACGCCGCCCCCGAACAGGTCCGGGGAGTCGTCGACGCCCGCTCCGACCTCTACTCGCTGGCGCTGGTGCTGGTGGAAGCCGTGACCGGATCGGTGCCGTTCGGCGGCGAGACATCGCTCTCCGCGCTCCTCGCCCGGGTCGATCGTCACCTCGACGTCCCGCCCGAACTCGGCGGCCTCGCCGCGGTGCTCGAGCGGGCCGGTCGATCCGACCCCACCGAGCGTTGGCCGGACGCCGCCGCCTTCGGCGCCGCGCTCGCCGAAGCGGCCGCCGAACTGCCGCCTCCTGCCCGTCTGGTCCTGCCCGGAGCCCTCGTCGAGGGTGACGATCCCCATCCCACCGAGGTGCGTCCCGGCCCGGGGGCCGAGCCGACGCGGCTGGCTGCACGGGTCGTAGTTGGGTCCGCACGGCCGGTGGAGGTGCCCCTGCCCTTCGGGGTTGTCGCGCCGGGCGACCGCGCGCCCGAGCCGGCCCGCCAGGGCCAGCGCTCTCGGAGCTGGCGCTCCCGAGGCACGCGCCCTCGCCGGACCCGGAGCGGGCCCCGCCGGCTCATCCCCGTGATCGTCCCGCTCCTCGTCGTGTTGGCTTCCGCCACCGCCGCTTTCGCCGTCGGACGGGCGGCCGGGCCCCGCGTGCGCGTCCCGAACCTGGTCGGGCGGATCGAGACCGCCGCCCGGGCCGCGGCCGACCAGTCGGGGCTGCGCGTCCAGGTCAGCGGCCGGACCTCGGACGACCCGGCCGGCACCGTCATCTCCCAGGTCCCCGAACCCGGCACCTGGTTCGGGGAGGGCCGGCGCGTCCGGCTCGTCGTATCCGAGGGCCCGCCGCCGGTGCCCCTCCCCGATGTCGGCGGGCAACCCGAGGCCCAGGCCCGGTCCGCCCTGGAGACGGCCGGTTTCGAGGTCACCACCAGTCGCCGCCACGATGAGGAGGTGGGGGCTGGATCGGTGATCGCCCAGGAGCCGCCCGCCACCCAAGTGGCGCCGCCCGGCAGCCAGGTCGCCCTGGTCACGAGCGACGGCCCATCGCCGGTGGTCGTCCCGAACGTGGTCGGCAAGGCCTTCGCGGACGCGGAGAAGACCCTGGCCGCGAAGCGTCTCGGCGTGAAGAGGACGGAGGCCTTCAGCGACGACGTGGAGGCCGGCGACGTGATCCGCCAGGAGCCCGTGGCGGGGGAGGAAGTCCCGCGGGATTCGAAGGTCACGCTCGTGGTCAGCAAGGGCCCCGACGTCGTCCAGGTCCCCGATCTGCGGGGTGAGACGGTCGAGGATGCGGTGGCCATCCTCGAGCAGCTCGGGCTCGAGGTGGACGTCTCCGGCTACCGCCCCGGCCGCGAGGTGAAGCGCCACAGCCCGTCCCGGGGCGAGACCGTCCGCCGGGGCGAGACGGTCACGCTCTACCTCTGATCGACCTCTCGGAGCGCGTTGAAATGTCAGGAAAAACCGACGCTTCGCGCCCATTTCGGGCGTTGCGCGGCAATGCGCACAAAGGCATCCGCAGATCAATTGCGTCGCCCAAGGGCCGTGTTAGAGTTCGACGCGTTTCGACGTTCCGTGCCTCGCGGGGGTAGGTGCGTCTGCGAGTGCCGGGTGGTGTTCCCCAGCCGCCACCGGGCCCGGATGCCCTACCCCCCCGAGGCACGGCCCGCGTCCGCAACCAGGCCGCCGCAACTGGCCAGTAACGTCGCAACTGGCCGGTAACTAAGCTGCCGTCATGGACGTCATCGCCATCCACTCGGCCGGCCAACCCGACAAGCTCGCCCTCGTCGAGGGCGAACGGGAACTCACCTGGGGGGCTCTCGCCGAGCACCGCAACCGGGTCGCCGATTCCCTGCTCAGCCTCGGCCTCCGCTCCGGCGAGCGGGTGGCCATCTGGGCTCCCAACTCGATCGGCTACCTCCTGGCCGCGTCGGCCGCCGGCTCCATCGACTGCGTGTCGGTTCCGGTGAACCACCGCTTCACCGCCGGCGAGGCCGCCTACGTCCTCGAGGACTCTGACGCCGCCGCCGTGTTCCTGGGTGACCCGTACCTCGACCGGGCCGAGGAGATCCGGGCCAGTGTCGCAGCCGCCGGTGTCCGGCACTGGATCCTGCTCGGGAGCGAGCGCCGCCCGTGGGCGACCCACATCGACGATCTGGTGGAGGCGGGCAGCGCCGCGCGGCCGTCCGGGGAACAGCTGGCCGCAGTGGGCCTCGAACGGACCGGGCTCGGCGGCTCGATGATGTACACGGCCGGCACGACCGGGAAGCCGAAGGGAGCCCTGCGGTCGGACGTCGACCCGTCCATCGCCCTCGGCTGGCTGAACGCCCTCGATCTCGCCGACCCGAACCACGTCCACCTGGTGGCCGGTCCGCTCTACCACTCGGCCCCCGCCGCCTTCGCCCTGCTGACCCAGGTCATGGGCGGTACCTGCGTCATCATGGGTAAGTTCAACGCCGAGGAGCTCCTGCGGCTGGTCCAGGCCCGCCGGGTGACGACCACCTTCATGGCGCCCATCCTGTTGAAGCGGATCCTCGACCTCGACGAGAACGTTCGGGCGGGCTATGACGTCTCGTCGATGAAGGTCATCCTCGTTGGAGGGGCGCCGTGCCCGAACCCGGTGAAGGAAGCGGCCATGGCCTACTTCGGCCCGGTCCTCTACGAGTTCTACGGGTCGAGCGAACTCGGGATCAACACGGTGCTGCGACCCGAGGACGTCCTCCGCAAGCCGGGCTCCTGCGGCCAGGCCGCACCCGGCATCGAGATCGGCATCCTCGATGACGACGGCCAACCCGTGCCGGGGGGAGAGCCGGGGGAGCTCTACGTCCGCCGCTACCAGGGCATGTTCGAGCACTACCACAAGAAGCCGGAAGCCACGGCCGAGGCGACCCGGGGTGACTGGGTTTCGGTGGGAGATGTCGCCTACGTCGACGACGACGGCTTCGTCTACATCTGCGACCGCAAGCGCGACATGGTGATCTCCGGCGGCGTGAACATCTATCCGGCCGAGATCGAGGACGTGCTCCACCGCCACCCGGCCGTGGCCGACGTCGCCGTCTTCGGGGTGCCCGACGACGAATGGGGGGAGCGGGTGCACGCCGCCGTCCTCCTGCAACCCGGCGCCACCCTCACCGAAGCGGAGCTGAAGCGCTTCGCCCGGGAGCACATGGCCGACTACAAGGCGCCCAGCGAGGTGTCCTTCCACGAGGACTTCCCGCGCGACAGCGCCGGCAAGCTGGTCAAGCGGCTGTTGCGCGACCCCTACTGGGAAGGCCGGACGGCGAAGGTCTGAAAATCACGCGGTGCTGGTCACTCGGTTATGGCGAGGAGGGCGGCGGCCAACGCGGGCGCCCCCGGCCCGGGCGCCGCCACCTGCATCACCATCAGCTTGGTGATGTCGCCCTGCATGGTGATCTTCCCCGCCATGAAAGCCTCGATGGCCGCCTGAGGGTTCCCGCCGACGAAGATCTCCTTGGCCACGTCGTAGCCCAGCGTCAAGGTGACGTCGGCCTCATCGAGGTGCCCGTTCCCCCAGTCGGCCTGCCCGCCCTCGGCCGTCATGTGCATCGACCGGTCGCCGCCGAAGGGCGTCTCGGTGACGCGCAGGTTCATGCGGATGTCGGCCTCGGGCGGTACGGCGTTGTCGTGCGCCGCGTGTAGTTCCCGCACCGCGGCGAACCACTCGTCGGAGAGAAACGGGTGCTTGGCCACGGGCTTCGAGGTTAGTGGGTTGATCAGTAAGGTTCGGTGGTATGGGCCCATCCGGCAGGAATCGGGCGATCCGCCTCCGAAATGACCAATCCGGGACATCGCGCGCTCAGCCCCGGAGAAGCGGGAGGAGGTTCGTGGCCAGATTGGTGGCCAGATTGGTGGCCAGATTGGTGG